>NZ_JAIHAP010000055.1:0-12418 GCF_020054775.1 Thermosipho sp. (in: thermotogales)
ATCTAATATTACTTTGATGTTTCTCTTTTCAAATTCATCTAGAATTTTTTTGCCGAAAATAGCCAAGTTATGTCCTACCTTTACAGTATCAAAGCTTCCGTATTTATCAATGAATTCTAAGGGGCTTTCCATATCCAAACTCAATACAGGTATCATTTTTTCACTCCTTTCAAATATTTTCCAAGTTCTTCAACAACTTGTGGATCTTTAAATAATGCGCTTCCTATTGAAATAGCATTTGCTCCTACTAAAAGGAAATCGTCCACATCTTTCTTTGTATATATACCTCCTGAAGCTATTATGTATATATCTTTTAGAACTTTTCTAACTTCATATATTGCGCGTAATGCTATAGGTTTTAAAATTGGTCCTGAAAGTCCTCCCATAACTATTTTTCCATCTTTTATTAGAAGACCTCTAACACAGTTTATTAGTGTAAGTCCGTTCCATCCAAATTCTTTAACTTTTTTTGATAAGACTTCCACAAAATTTCCTTCAATACTTAATTTTGCTATTAAAAATGAATCTGGAAGTATTTTTCGAACATTTTCAAGAATTTCTTGCCATTCATTTATGTCAGAAAGAATTGAAAGCCCACCTTTTTTTACATTTGGACAAGAAAAGTTAAATTCAATTGCCTCAAATTTTTTAGCGTATGGAGCTATTTTTTCTGCTATTTTTATGTATTCATCTTTACTATCTCCTCCAAGACTAAGTATTGTTTTTGTTTCTTTAAGTACGAATTTTTCAATGTTTGATATAACGTATTCTATTCCAGGATTTTCAAGACCGATGCTATTAATTATATAGTTTTCCGAATTTTCCATTCTTTTTGTTTTGTTTCCAGACTTTGGATTTAAAGTTATGGTTTTTAATGTATATGCACCTACATATTTTGGGTTTATAAGGCTTAGATATTCTCCACTTCCCCCCGGTCCAGAAGCTATAACTAGAGGTGGGTTTAGATTCATAGCATATCCCTCCTAAATATTGGTCCGTCTGTACAGACGTGCTTTACACCATCTTTTGTAAAAACAGCACAGCTTTTACAAGCGCCAATACCACAACCCATATATTCTTCAAGTGATACAAAAACATTTTTGGATTCAATGTTTGAAAGGACAAATTCTTCCATTTGTTTCGAACCACTTACTAGGTACCAATCGTATGTTTTTAATGTTTTTATTTTTTTGGAAAAATCTTCATTCCCAACTACGCTTTCAAAAGGAAGTTCGAAATTTATCTTGCTTTTGCTTCCAATAAGTACATTACAAGAATATTTTTCATGTAAAAGATTTGCTAATGTAATGCATGTCGGAGATGCTATAACTATTCCCTTGCCTGCAGGTGGTATGAATTTATTACCTAATGGAAAGTGTGCTTTAAACTTTTCTCCTTGAAAGACGATATAGTTTGTTCCTTTTCCTTTTATCTGAACTGATACAGCTATGTTATCTTCCCATGTTCCAAGTATAAAAGGTTTTCTTGTTAGTGAGGGAGTTTGAATCATTATAAATTGACCTTCATCAAATTTAAATTTTTCATTAAATGTAACTATAAATGTATCTTCATTTATTTGAATTACATCTTTCTTAGTCAAGTAAGTATTCTCCATTCCAAAACCCCCATTTTCCATTTATTTTTACTCCAATAACTTTACCTTTTAATTTCATACCATCAAAAGCACAGTTTTTTCCTTTACTGTAAAATTTTTTGCTGTCAACTATAAATTCTTGGTTTAAATCTACAACTACAAAATTTTCTGAATCGAATTTTTGCTTTATTTTTAATCGTCTTCTTGGAGTGTCACAAAGTTTATTAATTACGATCATAAGGTCTTCAATGGCAGTATAAAAGGCAGAAAATGCAATTTCAATATTTGAAGTACCATATGGATCTTTTTCAAAATCATTTTTTTTGTCAGGGTGTGGTGCATGATCAGTGGCAAGGATATCTATATCATTGTTTTTTACGGCCTCAATTAAAAATTCTCTTGTTTGTTGGTCAGCAAGGGGTGGGTTGATTTTAAAGTTTGAATTTTTGATATGCTCATTTGTTAATAAAAGGTGGTGTGGAGTTACTTCACAGGTTATATTTGCATATTTTTTTAGAAATTTTATCATTTCCAGTGTGTAAATCGATGAAATATGCTGGATATGAAAGTCTTTAAAGCCAAATTCAATTCCTGTTAAGATAGTTCTAGCTACTGCTACAGCTTCATTTGTTACTGGCCGTTTGGGCAGATTTTCTATTTTTTTGTAAAAAATTCCCGGGTGTTCAAACATTTGACTGTGGTCAAGAAGAAGGTGTGGTTTTTTCTTTGAAAAATTTTCTACTAATTCATTGTAATTGTATTCAATGCCATCAGTTGAATAACATAAAATGTCTATGTTGTTTGGTTCTTGGAAGCCAAAAAATGATGTTGTTCTGTAAAATTTAACGTATGGATTTTCAGAAAGTTTTTTGTGTTTTTCATGAACATTACTATTTTCTAGTCTTGGTTTTGTGTTTGGTTGAATTAGAACTTCTGAAAAACCACCAGCTATACAAGCTTTTTTTAAAGATTCATAATCTTCTTGATCTTCTAATAGTCTTACATGGGTGTGAAAATCAAAAAATGTTGGAACAACAACTAAATTTTCAGAGTATATGTTTTTTGGTAGAGAAATTTCTTCGTAGAAAAGTTTTTTTTGGTAAGGATCATACACTTTTACCGAAATATATTTCACCTCCCCCACAGCTAAAGAAAAAGGGGCCCAATAGTGAGCCCCTTTTTCAAGGATTTATGTGAAAAATATTAATTTTTAATTTTTGCTCGAAAGTTTTCATTTTTATAACCCCCCCACTAAACTTACCTTATAATTTTATATCATATTTGTGGAGATTTATCAAGTTGTTGAGTTTTTAAATAAATGATGTAGAATTAAATTGAGGTGAATTTATGAGGGTATTTTTAAGCGTGGAAGAGTTAAAAAGAGTGTTAAAGTTAATAGATAAAACAGTAGGAACAGTTGAAAAAACAAATAGAATAGTTGGATTTAAATATGAAAACGGATTTTTAAATCTTTATGGTAGTGATGGATGTCTAATTTTAAAGGCAAAGGTTTCAGAAATGAATCCGACAACTCTTTCTTTTTCTGTTCCATTAGATATATTGAAATTTTTTGTATTTGAACTCTCGGGAAACATTTCAATTTATTCTGATGGAAATTATGTTGTATTAAAAGCAAAAGATGAGAATTTGAAATTAAAGACAGAACGTTTTTCTTTCAAGAATTTTGAAGAAAGATATGAGGAATTAATTAATGTTCCTATAAATACATTTGTAAATGATCTAGATTTTGTATCAAGTCATTTGGAAGAAGGAAGTTACGTAGATTTTTACTTTGGAAATAAAGTAAGAATGGTAGCAGAAAATGGCAGTATCATTAATTATGTTGTAAGGGATAAGAAAAGTAAAGAATATTCATGGAGAATTCCTTATTATTCAGCACGGCATTTAATAAAGGCTTTATCTGAAATAAAAAGTGGAGAATTAATTGTTGGCGAGGGACTTAATAAATTGGTTTTGTCATCCGATTATTTGTTTAATGTCTGTGGTGAAGAGCTCGATCACTTGGATCTTGTGCCATTAGAAAATGAAATTGAAAAGTCTGAAGAATTTTTAAGGGTTAGTTTAAAAAGTATAAGACGATTTTTAAGAAGAGCTATGATTTCTGGAAGATATTCAAGGCTAAAAATATTTGGTAATGAAAAAGGGCTTTATTTTTATGCTTTTTCTGAAAATATGGAGTATAGAGGGCATATAGATATTAGTAGTAAATATATTTTCCAAACAACAACAAACGCCTATTTTTTAAGAAGCGCTTTGAATAGAATAGGTAGTGAAACATTATTGTTTTTTAAAGGCGAAAAGTATTTAATAATATCAACTATGCAAAAAAGAAGATTTATTCTACTTCCACTTTTATAATATAATCTTCTAGAACTTGAAAAATTTCTTCTTTTTTGAAAGTTCCTACTATCTTTCCTTTATAGAATAGCAAAAATCCATTTTGAACTCCAGCAATTCCAATTTCAGCATCTTTTCCTTCTCCAATACCATTTACAACACACCCTAAAACTGCTATTTTTATGTTTTTTTCAACCTTTGAAAATCTCTTTTCAATAATACTAGCCCATTTTTCAACATCTATTGTTGTTCTCGCACAAGTAGGACATGCTATTATTTGTATTCCTTTCCTAAGATTTAAAGATATTAAAAGTTTTTTTGCAGCCAGAACTTCTTTTACAGGATCTCCTGCAATGGAAATCCTTATTGTATCACCTATGCCTTTATATAAAAGATATCCCAAAGCAGCAGAAGATTTTATAATTGCCCATTCGTATGTTCCTGCTTCTGTAACTCCAATATGAAGCGGATAGTCTGTCATTTTTGAAATTTTTTCATATGCTTTTATTGTTTCAATAACATCTGAGCTTTTTACGGAAATTACAATGTTTTCAAAGCCAAACTTTTCAAGTAACCTAACTTCCTTCAATGCAGCCTCACATAGTGCATCAATTTTAGGAAGGGCCTCAAATTCTTTTGGAATGGATCCTGAATTTGCCCCTACTCTTATTGGAACATTATATTCTTTTGCAACTTTTATAATTTCTTTTACTTTTTCATCATTTCCAATATTTCCAGGGTTTATTCTAACTTTACTGGCTCCATTTTTAATGCTTTCTATTGCAAGCTTATAGTCAAAATGTATATCAGCTATAATTGGGATTGGAGAATCTTTGGTTATTGTTTTTAAAGCTTTAGCAGCTTCAAAAGAGGGGACGGAAACTCTAACTAATTCGCATCCTGCATTGTATAAATTTTGAATTTGTTGCAATGTGCTTTTTATATCTTCTGTTTTTGTATTAGTCATAGATTGTATAACAATCGGATTTTTTCCACCAATTTTAACATTTTTAATATTTATTTCTTTAGTCATTTTAATGCCTCCTTGTGATAAAATAATAGTTAAGAGGGTGATAATATGAGGTTAAAAGATGAATTAATATTATTACTTAGAAAAGGTTTCTATGTTTTATTAATAGTATTTATCTTGATGTTTGTTGCCATATCAATTTTACTATTTAATTTTGAAAAAAACAATCTAGTTAACTTTGCAAATTTTGTAAAATCAGCGGTAGAAGAAAAAAGTTTTGAAAGCAGTGAGTCGGTCATAAATTATATAAACAAGTTGATAGCAAATAAAGAAGAATTCATGTTTTTTTCTCCTGCCAAGGAAAATAGATTGTTCTATGTTAGTGTTCCAATAAAGGTTTTAGGTTATAATTTCGTAATCTGCAAAGATTTAAGATCAAGTTTTTTGAAACTTGTGATTATTTTTGGAGTATTTTTTTTGATGTTTTTAATTATCTACTATATACTAAAAAATTCTTATGTAAGATTTGCAAAAGAACTGGAAGATGAACTTAAGATTCTTAAAAATTCTATGGACCATTTTCAAAATTATCTTGAACTTAGTACTGTTAATAAAGAATTGAGAATTTCTGAATTGGATGAGCTTAAGGAAAGGTTTAATTATCTTCAAAAGGTTGTATTGGACAGTGAAAAAGAATTACAGGAAATGTTTTATTCAGAAGAAAGATTAAGGAAAGAAGTTGAACAATTAAATAATTTACTTGTATCAGTTTATGATATACTTTCTAATATTGTTCCAGAAGAAGATCTAGAGGAAATTGCTCATAAAATACTAAAAAAGTTGATTTATATAATACCAGATGTAAATGCTGGAAGTATAATTTTAAAAGACGGTGGAAAGTACAGATTTTACGCGCAAATGGGTTATTCTGATGCTTTAAAAGATATAGTTTTTACAGATGAAGATTATGTGGTTGCAGTAAAGTATGAAGGATTTGTTGATGGAAAAATCTTTAAGGAATTTAATGAAAAAAATGTATTTAAAGATAAATTTGAAAAATTAGGTAGTAATAAAATAAAATCTTCGTATATAATTCCAATTTATGTTAATAACGAAAAGTTTGGTGGTATTTGTTTGGATTCGTTTGTGAATGAAAAACTAGTTATACCAGAATATGCAACTCAAATATTTGGAAAACTATTTGGGAACTTTTTGTATCTAAAATTATATGGAAAGAGAATGGAGAAATTATTTGAAGAAATTTTAACATTGCTTGTAGAAGTTGAAGAAAAATTATCAAATAAAGAGCATTCAAAAATGGTAGCAAATGTTTCTAAGATAGTAGCTGAAAAGATGGGACTAGATGTGGAAAAAGTTTACAGGGCTGCATATTTGCACGATATTGGAAAAATAATGGTAGACAAGACGGTTCTAAAAAAGCCTGGAAGGTTAACGAGAAAAGAAAGGGAAACAATTGAAAGGCATGTAGAGCATGGTTATAAATTATTGAGTAAATTTGAAGGTTTTAAAGATATTGCAGAGATAGTTTTATACCATCATGAAAGGTGCGATGGGAAAGGTTATCCTAAAGGACTAAAATGTGAACAAATACCTATTGAAAGTAAGATAATAAGTGCGGTAGATGTTTGCTGCACACTATTGATAAAAGGTTATGGAAATGAAGAGATAATAAATTTACTTAGAAAAGATGTAGAGAATGGAAAATTGGATGGTAATATTGTTGAAATTTTGATAGAATTGTTAAGGAACAATATAATTTAGGGGTGAAGTTATGAATAAAAAAGTATTGGTTGTTGATGATAGTAAGTTGTGGAGAGAATTTTTAAAAAGAACAATTGAAGATTTTGGACACACAGTGGAAGTTGCAAGTGATGGTTTAGAAGGCATAAACAAATTTTTTGAGTTTATGCCTGAGATAGTTATAACTGACTATATAATGCCTAATATGAATGGAGTGCACTTGACTAGATTTATAAGATCTTATCCTCAATTTAAAAATGTTGGGATAGCTATTTTAACTGCTGAAAATGAATCTATAAATCCATTTTGGGCAAAAGAAAGTGGCGCAAATTTATTTTTGCAAAAGAATTTAGACAGAGAGAAAATTATTGAAAGACTAAAAAAGTTTTGTGAAAGAGATTATACGATTGAATGGTCTATGGAATTTTATAAAGTTAGAAAAGAGCCATATGGAGAATTAGTAGATGTTCTTGAAGAAAGACTCAGGAATGAAATTATAACCTCGAAAATATTTAGTATGCTTCAGTACATTGAAGATGAAGAGTATCTTTTGAATAGTTTCTTTAATATGAGTATAGATTTTTTTGAACCAAGATCAATTCACGTTCTTTTAATAACTTTATCAGAAGGACGTATATACAGCTATTCAAGAGATAATGAAAAATTTTCTCTTGAACATGTTAAAGAAAAACTTTTTGAGGATTTAAAAAGGCCAGTGACTCCATCAAATTGGAAATATGTTGGTAATTTTTCAAAAAATGGAAGAAATTTAAATAACATAAAAAGTTTTGTTTTGGAACATAGTGGTGTTGAACAAGGGGTAATATTATTTGAAGATGTTGAAAGAGAAAATGATTTCAAAAAAAATTTAAATGTTGCATTAGAACCTTTAGGATTGATTTCGAAAATTTTAAACGATTTTTCGGATTTTAAAATTAAAGTTGAAATTGATAGTTTAACACAAGTCTATAATAAACAATTTATTACTTCAAAGTTGAATGAACTTTTGAAATTGCATAGGAGGCAAAAATTACCACTTTCAATTGCAATGATTGATATAGATGATTTTAAGAAAGTTAATGATACTTATGGTCATATAAAGGGCGACAAAGTATTGAAACAATTTTCTAAATTAATTAAAGAAGGACTCCGTGAAAGCGATTATTTGGGAAGATATGGCGGAGAAGAATTTTTAGTTATATTTCCTGCAACAAGCTGTTTTGATGCAAAAAAGGTTATGGAAAGAATTTTGGATAAAGTTAACAAGTATAACTGGAAAGAAGAGCTTGGAATAGAAAAAGTTACATTTAGTGCAGGTGTTTGTTGTGACATTTCAAAAACAGTACTTGGTCTAATAAATATGGCTGATGAAAAACTTTATAGAGCAAAGAAAAATGGTAAAAATCAAGTAGTCGGAGGTGAGTAGTATTTTAATATCCATTATTTCGTTTATTTTGGTTTTCATGTTCGTAGTCATAGTTCATGAGTTTGGACATTTTTTGTTTGCAAAGATTTTTAAGGTTTCGGTTCTGGAATTTTCAATTGGTTTTGGGCCATCTATTTTTAAGAAAAAATTTGGAGAAACTGTCTGGAAGATAAATATAATTCCCTTTGGTGGATATGTTAGATTAAAAGGTGAGGATTTTGATGAAAGTGAAGAAGATGGGCTTTATGCAAAACCGGCATGGCAAAGACTATTAATAGCATTTGCTGGACCTTTATTCTCTGTTTTGGCTGCATATATACTTTTCATACCTATAGTATTAAATTGGGGTGTTCCTGCTGTAACAATTGGTAAGGTAATAGAAAATTCGCCTGCTCAAGAGTATGGTCTTCAACCTGGAGATGTTATTTACAAACTCAATGGAAAAAGAATATTCGATTCTTACGAAGTCACAAATACAGTATCAAAGGGAAAAGTTGTAAAGATGGAAATTTTAAGAAATGGAGAAATTTTTAAAAAAGAAATTCCTCCGAGAATTTCTCCACCTGAATACATTTTTTTGTTAGATGATGTAAAAGGAGATATAAATGGGGAAATAGTAAAAATAAATGGTTATAAAGTTGGAATTGATTTGAAACTTGAAAGTGGTACTTTTGTAGAGCTTGAAGATGAGTTCGGCAATACAATTTCTGGTGTATTAGTTCAATATTCTTATGTGCCTGAAAGACCAACAATTGGTTTTTATTATGCTGGGTTTAAGCCAGTAGTTGAAAAAGATATGCATTCGTTTAAAAAAGGAGATATTATTTTAAAAGTTAATAATAGAGAAATTGATGATTATATTTCTCTTGTTAATGTTATAACCGCCATGAAACTTTCAGAAAATCAAGTGTATATAGACATCTGGGGGCAGCAGATAAGAGAAAAAATTGTACCTTTAGGTAATGATTTGAATGTGCTTGTATCAAGAAATGGGAAAGAAATTTCTTTGAATTTAAACAAAAAAGAGTTTTTGAATATAATTTCATCACCTGGATTTTTCAAGCAAGAAAGTTATGTTATTAAACCAAAGAACTTTTTTGATGCAATCTCACTTGCAGTTGCAAGATGTAATTCAGCTGCAATATCTATATGGAAGGCATTTGGAAAATTGTTTACAACTGGGCAAGGTGTAGAACAAGTAGCAGGGCCTGTAGGTATTGCGGTTATAGTTGGTGAAGCGGCCAAAGCTGGATGGGAAACTATTTTAACGGTTGTAGCTTTATTTACCCTTAACCTGGGAATATTTAATTTATTACCTCTTCCTGCACTTGATGGTGGAAGGATAGTGTTTTCTCTGATTGAAATTATTTCTAGGAAAAAGGTAAATAGAAAGGTTGAAGCAATAGTTCATACTATAGGATTCTTTATATTGATGGCTTTAGCATTTTATTTTATGTTTGCTGATTTTAGCAGGTTCTTTTAAAAAAATGAGCGGCTAAGCCGCTCATTTTTATTTCTTTAGATTAAAGTAGTCAGTATTCTCGTCATGTTCGATTTTTAAATATCTATTTTTTGCAGCTTCAAA
Source organism: Thermosipho sp. (in: thermotogales) (assembly GCF_020054775.1). Taxonomy (NCBI): domain Bacteria; kingdom Thermotogati; phylum Thermotogota; class Thermotogae; order Thermotogales; family Fervidobacteriaceae; genus Thermosipho; species Thermosipho sp. (in: thermotogales). The sequence goes on from NZ_JAIHAP010000055.1 coordinate 9,695, forward strand.
AATTCTTTCAATAATTGCATGTAAGTCGCTATCTTTGAATTTTTCCAACTTTTCTTCCAATTTTTTAGAGAATTTGTAATGTTCACCTTCAAATTTTATATCCTCTTGTGAAAACTCATTAAATTCAGGATCGATAGAAGAAAATAATTCCAACAATGTGTTAGTAAATACTTCCCTAACATCTGATTTTCTTTTGGCGTTGGCTAATTTTTCACGATATGAAGGTTCAATTTCATGTTCATACTTTACAAATGAAATAATTTTTTTGCCTTTTTCCATATAATCCCCCCTTTAAATTTTGTTGAGTACAATTGCAAAATAGCTCAAAGCAACAAATGCTGCAGTTTCAAAACGTAAAATTTTATTTCCCAAACGTATTGCATTAAAATTTGAAAACAGAAAGTCTCGTTCTTCTTTTGAAAACCCACCTTCAGGGCCCACTATTATTGAAACATCGCTGGAAATATTGGATGGTAATTTTTGACCGTTAAAGTCTAGAAAATAGGTGTTTTTGGTTACATGGTTTTTAATGTCTTTAAAATTAATAAAATCTACATTTGGAAAATGAAACCTCACACATTGTTTTGCACTGTCTCTAATAACCATATTTATTTTTTCTACTTTATCTTTGTAATCTCTATTAGAAAAAGCAGTTTTTGTTATATAAATATTGTCTACACCAAGTTCTACAGATTTTTCAATGAGCCATCTAAGGCGTTCCCATCTTGAAGCCGGTGCAAAAAGGGATAGAAAAGTTTTTTCGTTGTTTTCTATATATTTAGACTCGAGGATCTCTCCAAAAGATTTCTTTTTTCCAATTTGTGTTATTTTTACTTTGTAGTAATATCCTTTTCCGTCTGTACATTCAATTATATCATTTTCTTTTTTCCTAACTGTTTTAAAATGAACAGTTTCATGCTCATCGAAAATTAGATATTTATCATCTTTTATTCCAAAAAATAGATTTGGCACTTTTATCACCTCAATCAGATTATACTACATTATTTGTTAACTATTACTATTTGTAGTATAATCTTAATAAAACAAGATTAAGTAAGGAGGGATTTGTATGAAAGAATATATTCCAAGTCAGATAGAAAAAAAGTGGCAAAAAGTATGGGAAGAGGAAAAAGTATTTGAAACACCACAATATTCTGAGAAACCAAAATTTTATGATCTAGTAATGTTTCCATACCCTTCAGGGACATTACATGTTGGCCATGTGAAGAATTACGTTATTGGAGATATAGTTGCAAGGTATAAAAGAATGAAAGGTTATAATGTTTTACATCCATTTGGTTACGATGCATTTGGTCTTCCTGCTGAAAATGCCGCTATTAAAAATAAAATTCATCCCGAGGTTTGGACTTTTAAGAATATAGAGACAATAAGGAACCAAATTAAAAAGATAGGAATTAGTTATGATTGGAAAAGGGAAATTGCAACATGTACAGAAGATTATTACAAATGGACTCAATGGTTGTTTGTCAAAATGTATGAAAAAGGGCTTGCATATAAGAAGAAAGCAGCAGTTAATTGGTGCCCAAGCTGTCAAACAGTACTTGCAAATGAGCAAGTTGTAGATGGCAAATGTGAAAGGTGTGGTACAGAAGTTACTTTAAAACATCTTGAGCAATGGTACTTTAAGATAACTGAGTATGCTGAAAGGCTTTTAAATGATTTAGAAAAGCTAGAAGGTTGGCCTGAGAATGTAAAGACAATGCAAAAAAATTGGATAGGAAAAAGCACAGGTGCAGAAATTGATTTTAAAGTTGATGGCCTTGATATGAACATTAGAGTATTCACTACAAGGCCTGATACAATCTGGGGAGTAACCTTTATGGCTATTGCTCCTGAATCACCTCTTGTTGAAACGCTTGTAACTGAAGATAGAAAGGAAGAATTAGAAGAATTTTTGAAAAAGGTTTCTTTGGAAGATAGGTTTAAAAGAACAAGCTTGGAAGCCGAAAAGGAAGGATTTTTCTTGGGGAGATATGCTATAAATCCTGTCACTGGAGAAAAAATTCCTATTTACGTTGCAAATTATATATTGTATGAATATGGAACAGGTGCAATTATGGCAGTTCCTGCACACGATCAAAGAGACTTTGATTTTGCAAAAAAATATAATATACCTATAAGGCTAGTTATTGATAATCCTGAAAGTCCAATAGATATAGAAAAAATGGAAAAAGCATACGAAGATGAAGGTATAATGGTAAATTCTGGACCATTTAATGGCATTTCAAGCAAAGAAGCAATTGAAAAAATAATAAATTATCTTGAGGAAAAAAATATTGGAAAAAGAAGTGTTCAATATAAATTGAGAGATTGGCTTATCTCAAGGCAAAGATATTGGGGTGCACCTATTCCAGTTGTATATTGTGAAAAATGTGGTGCAGTAGCTGTTCCGGAAGAACAACTTCCAGTGAGACTTCCAAAAGATGTTGAATTCTTACCAACTGGACAATCACCACTTTCATTGGATGAACAATTTTTGAATACATCATGTCCAAAATGTGGTGGCCCTGCAAGACGAGAAGCTGATACGATGGATACGTTTGTGGATAGTTCATGGTATTATCTAAGATATGTAAATCCAAATCTTGAAGATAAACCATTTGAAAGTAAAGATGTTAACTATTGGCTTCCAGTTGATCAATACATAGGTGGTGTGGAACACGCGGTTTTGCACCTTTTATATTCAAGATTTATAACCAAAGT
>NZ_JAIHAP010000056.1:0-12146 GCF_020054775.1 Thermosipho sp. (in: thermotogales)
TATTCCATGATACTTTTAAAAGGTATATAGAAATTTTTCTTAGTGGAAAGAGAATTTTTGATTATAAAACAAAACTCCAAGAAATTACCCAAGACCGTTTTAAACAATTACCAGTATATGATACTGTATCACAAAAAAATAAATTTATAACAACACTTTATATAGATGGTAAAATTTATTCAAAAGCTGAGGGCTTTTCAAAAAAAGAGTCAGAAAAATTGGCAGCAAAAATTGCTTATGAAAAATTAAAGGAGGAGGAATTTCATGAGTGAAAAGGATATAAAAAAATCTAATTTTAGTGAAAATAATTATGAAATGAATTGGGAAAGATATGAAAAGGCTTTATCAAAAGTTTTGCAGAACTTTGCAAACAAAGGATATGAGAAAGTCACAATCGAAGAACTTTGGGTTGAAACATCACTACCAAAAGATTTGTTATTAGAACTAATTAAGGAAAGAAATATAGTATTTCCAGAAGAAATTAAAGAAATAAAATACAAAAATGATACAATTTGGAGCTCAAACAAAGAATGATCAATGCATTTTTAACAATTTTACCACCATTTTTGATTATAATAGTGGGGTATATTTTTGGTAGAATTTTTCCTTACGATATAAAGATTATATCTAAAATTTCTTTATGGATAATGGCAAGTGTTTTGTCATTTACATTTATAAATGATTATCCTCCGAAATTATCATATCTTAAATCTTACGGATTAGGAATACTATTCCTATTTATCTTGTTTTATATTTTATCATTTGCATTTAAAAAGGATAGATTTTTAATTTTGACAAATAGTATATACATTAACACGGGATACCTTGGGTATCCCATTTTGTATTCTATTTGGGGAGAACAAGCTATGTCATATGGCGTTATTTATTCTGTAATTAATATGCTTGTTGCCTCAATTGTTTTACCCTCTTTTATTGGAGAAAAAATTAATTTCAAAAACATACTTAAGTTACCATACCTTTATGTGATAACTTTTGCTTATCTTTTGTCTATTTTTGGTATTAGCTATAAACAACTTCCTGTCCCCTTCCTTGAAACAATAAATATGCTTAAAAATTCTGCAATTCCATTTCTTTTAATATTTACTGGTCTTTCACTATCGAAAATTAAGATTAAAAGTGTAAATTTTTATACAGTTATATTTTCAACTATAATTAGACTAATTTTATATCCAGTTTTTGCCTTAATTTTCGTTTTTTTTTCAAAAATGGATAATGAATTTGCAAGAGTGTTCGTATTAGAAAGCGCTATGCCCACAGCTATTAACAGTGTTATATTAATTGATGCAATTACTGGTGATGCTTCTAAAATAAGTCTTACTGTTGCCATTACAACTCTTCTTTCTGCATTTACTATTCCTGTTTGGATTATTGTTTTAGAAAGAATTTTATAATATTCTTTTATTTCTAATTTTGTTTAATTAATTTCAAAAAAATAAATTTATCACAAAAATTCACAAGTTTGATACTTTTCAAATGGTAATACTTTGTGATATAATTTACTTGAGAAAGAAAAAACATAAAGGATATGATAGCTCGTTTATGGGGATAGAATGTGAAAAAAATCGTTAATACAGATCTAAGGAGGGATATGATGGCAAAAATTTTTTTGAATGGAAAGGAGTATGAAGTTCCAGATAATTTGACCGTATTAGAGGCAGCTCAGAAACTTGGTATGGAAATCCCAACTTTGTGTCATCATCCAGAGCTAGAACCAATAGGAGCTTGTAGAGTTTGTGTCGTAGAAATCGAGGGTGCTAGAACACTTCAACCTGCATGTACAACCAAAGTATATGACGGAATTAAAATAAATACGAATTCTGAAAGAGTAGAAAATGCTGTAAAGTTTAATTTATCACTTATAATGGCAAATCACCCAAACGATTGTATGTATTGTGAAGCGGATCAAAGATGTGAACTAAAAAGGCTTGTTCAAAAATATAATATTAGACCTGTATTTAAAGTCTCGGACCTTCCAGATGTATTTGATGATAGCAGTCCTTCAATTCAAAGAGATCTTTCTAGATGTATAAAATGCCAAAGATGTGTAAGAGTTTGTAGTGAAATTCAAGGAATGAATATCTACTCCATGATCGAAAGAGGTTATAAAACCATTCCTCAAACTGCATTTGATATGCCTGTTTATGAAACTAACTGTATTTCATGCGGACAATGTGCATACCTTTGTCCAGTTGGCGCAATTTATGAAACTCCCGATTGGAGAAAAGTACTCAAAATATTAGATAAAAAAGATAACAAAATTTTAGTCGCCCAAACAGCTCCTTCAGTAAGAGTTGCAATAGGTGAAGAATTTGGTATGGAACCAGGTTCAGTAAGTACGGGTAAGATGGTTGCTGCAATTCGAAAATTAGGATTTGATTATGTTTTTGATACAAACTTTGCTGCTGACTTGACAATTATGGAAGAAGGCACAGAACTTATTGGGAGAATAAAAGATGGTGGGCCATTTCCAATGTTTACAAGTTGTTGTCCAGGTTGGATTAACCTATTAGAAAAAGAATATCCTGAATTTATCAACAATGCTTCAAGTGCGAAATCTCCTCAACAAATGATGAGTTCTATTGTTAAAACATACTTTGCTAAAAAGATTGGGGTAGATCCAGAAGATATAATTATGGTATCTATTATGCCATGTACTGCAAAGAAAGATGAAATTACAAGGCCACAACAAAAGATAAAATTAGAAGATGGAAGAGAAATTAAAACAACAGATTATGTTATTACAACAAGAGAACTTGCAAAACTTATAAAGATGAAACAAATCAATTTTATTGGGCTCGATGATGAAGACTTTGATAATCCACTTGGAACTTCTACTGGTGCCGGTGCAATTTTTGGTGTTACTGGTGGGGTTATGGAAGCTGCTCTTAGAACAGCATATGAAATTATTACAAACAAAAAATTACCAAAACTTGAATTCAATGCAGTAAGAGGATTAGATGGTATTAGAGAAGCTGAAATTGATATAGAAGGTAAAAAATTAAAAGTTGCAATTGCACATGGAACTGCAAACGTAAAAAAACTTCTAGACGATATAAGAGACGGAGTAAGATATTATGACTTTATTGAAATAATGGCATGTCCTGGTGGATGTATAGGTGGTGGTGGACAACCAAAGAGCCTAGATCCAGATATTCTCAAAAAGCGTGCTTCGGCAATCTACTCAATTGACGAACTTAGTACACTTAGAAGATCACATGAAAATCCAGATATTCAAAAGCTTTATGAAGAATTTCTTGAAAAACCAAATAGCCATATTGCTCACGAATTACTACACACTTACTATACAGATAGATCAGTTAAAAATAAAGTAGTTACAGAATAAGGTCCTTTAAAAGCTTTTAAAAATTAAATAAAATATTCCTTTCTGAGGTTGAGGGAAGTTTATCCTGACACCAAGGAAAGGGGAAAAAGCTAGAAAATGCTAATAATGCATTAATTTTCCCCTTTCCTTGGAAAATAAAAAGGAAAGGGGATTTTTATATGGAAAGGTTTTATACAGTAGACATTATTGTTACAAATAGAGATGATGCATATGAAAACGTGAATCAAATTTTACATGATTTTTCAAGGTATATTAAACTTAGAGTTGGGTATCCAATAGAAAGCGAAAATATGGCAGTAATCTTTGTCCTCTTTAAAGCTACAAACGACATATTGGGAAGTTTTACTGGAAAATTAGGACAAATAAAAAATGTGAAAGTAAAAAGTATTCCAATTACAAAGGGGTGAAAGTATGTATGTGTTTATTAAAGAAAAAGATACACAAAAAACTTTTATCGATGAAAAAAAGATAAAAGAAAATCTATCCTCAAATCTTAATCCAGATAGTGAAAAAATACGCAATATATTACAAAAATCTCTCAATAAACAAAGACTTGATCCAGATGAAGTTGCTACTCTTTTGAATGCAAAAGATGAAAAGCAATGGGAGGAAATATTTGAGGCAGCAAGAACTTTAAAGGAAAAAGTATATGGTAACAGAATAGTTTTGTTTGCACCACTATACATTGGAAATGATTGTATCAATGATTGTGAATATTGTGGTTTTAGAATATCAAATAAAGAGGTTGTAAGGAAAACACTTTCCTTTGAAAAATTGAAAGAAGAAGTAAAAGCACTAGTTTCAAAAGGCCACAAACGCTTAATTGTAGTATATGGAGAACATCCAAAATATTCCCCTGAATTTATAGCTAAAACAATTGATATTATTTATAATACCAAACATGGTAACGGCGAAATTAGAAGAGTAAATGTTAATGCTGCTCCTCAAACTGTTGAAGGATATAAAATCATAAAAGAGGTGGGAATAGGTACATACCAGATCTTTCAAGAAACCTATCACTATCCAACATACAAAAAGCTCCACCCTCGCGGCCCAAAATCCAATTTTGCATGGAGATTGTATGGGCTTGACAGGGCAATGCTTGCTGGAATAGATGATGTTGGAATAGGTGCTTTATTTGGACTATATGATTGGAAATTTGAAGTAATGGGATTAATATATCACACCTTACATCTTGAAGAACGCTTTGGAGTAGGACCACACACAATTTCATTCCCAAGAATAGAGCCAGCAGTTGGAACACCTATAGCCGAAAGACCTCCTTATCAAGTTAGTGATGAAGATTTTAAAAAATTAGTTGCCGTTCTAAGACTTGCTGTTCCATATACTGGTTTAATTTTAACAGCAAGAGAACCGGCAGATCTCAGAAGGGAAGTTTTAAAACTTGGTGTATCTCAAATTGATGCAGGATCTAGCATAGGTGTTGGTTCATATTCTGAAACTGATCCAGAGGTGATAAGAAAGAGTCAGTTTATCTTAGGAGATACACGAACACTTGATGAGGTGATTTACGAACTTCTAAAAGAAGAGTATATACCTTCTTTCTGTACTGCTTGTTATAGAGCAGGAAGAACAGGAGAACACTTTATGGAATTTGCAATTCCCGGATTTGTCAAAAGATTTTGTACCCCCAACGCTCTTTTTACATTGAATGAGTACTTAAATGATTACGCGTCAGAAAAGACTTATAAGGAAGGAAAAAAAGTTTTGGAGAAAGAAATTAAAAAAATAGATGAAAAGCAGAAAAAGATTGTTTTAGATGGTTTAGAAAGAATAAACAAGGGGGACCGAGATGTCAGATTGTAATTTAAAGAGCATCTTAGAAAAAATTGCAAGAAAGTATAATTGCAAAATTTGGATCAACAAAAAAATAGGCCGTAGAATATCTTTTATAGAAAAAGCAGGGAATGAATATTATTTACCACCAATGGTGGTATATGAAGATGATAAATTTATAATTTTTGTCGAGAATTTAAAAAGAAGTGATGAAGAATTTAAAAAGCTTATTCAAGAGGTGGTTGATTGTGCACGAAATAATTAAGAAATTAAGAAAAGACTCTCTTACCATTGAAGAACTTGCGCATATAATTGAAAATGAGAAATATGATGAAGAGATATTAAATTATGCAAATGAAATTAGAGAAAAATATGTTGGAAATGAAGTTCATGTCAGGGCAATTATTGAATTTTCAAATTATTGCCGTATGGATTGTTTATATTGCGGTCTGAGGGCTCCAAATAAAAATATTAAAAGATATAGAATGAAAATTGATGAAATAATTGAAAGGGCAAAATTAATTGCTGAAAGAGGTATAAAAACCGTTGTATTGCAATCCGGTGAGGATACATATTATACAAAGGAAATTATGTCTAATTTAATAAAAGAAATAAAAAAGTTAGATGTTGCAATAACTTTAAGTATCGGTGAAAGAGAGTTTGATGAATATAAGGCATGGAAAGAAGCAGGAGCAGATAGATACTTAATGAGACACGAAACTGCAGATGAAGCGTTATACAATAAACTCCATCCAAGTGATACTTTTGAAAATAGAAAAAGACACTTGTTTAAATTAAAAGAATTAGGTTACGAAGTAGGTGCAGGATGTATGGTTGGACTTCCCGGGCAGGGCCCCATTGAACTTGCAAAAGATCTTATTTTTTTAAGAGATCTAGATTCAGATATGATAGGAATTGGTCCTTTTATACCAAATCCAGATACACCATTGAAAGACGAAAAAGGCGGTGATCTAAAGACAACGTTAAAAATCATAGCTCTTGCACGAATTTTAATCCCAACAGCAAATATTCCGGCAACTACTGCGATGGGAAGCTTGCATCCTTTTGGAAGACAATTAGCATTAAAATATGGGGCTAATGTAATTATGCCAAACTTAACTCCAAATCCATATAGACCAAATTATACATTATATCCAAATAAGATATGCTTATTTGAAGCAGATACAAGTTGTATTGAATGTACAAGAGCAATGATAAAAAGTTTAAATAGGGAAGTTGGAAAAAGCTATGGATTTAGGGTTAAAGCATCATAGACTTTTTCTCCATTTATAAATACCATTTCAAGTTTTTCCAAATTTTTGTCTTTGAATACAATAAAATCCGCTTTATAATTGGGCTTTAAAAGCCCAATTTTTTCATTAATCATATTTCCAGAATATTCAGTATATAATTTAATACTATCTTCAAATGAAAAGCCTAACTTTAAGGCACTTGAAATAATATATTTAGGATCAATAGGAGAAACAGGCCCATCACTTGAAAATGAAATTAAATAGCCCTCATCAAACATTCTTTTGAATGGATAGAGCATTAATCCTGATGTGTCGATGTTTTCTAAAATTTTTTGATCTTCAAAGTAAAAATGAGGTTGAACCGAAAATTTAAAATTTTTTAATTTTTCAAAATCTTTTTCTTTAATAAGCTGTGCGTGAATTATTCTATGGTTATTGTACCTTCCAAAAAGTTCTATAAGTCTTGATATTGCTTCATCTCCAATTGCATGAACACAAACTTGTACATTATTTTTTTCTGCAAAATCTAAAATCAATTTAAAATTTTCTGGTAAAGTATATGCTCCATAATTTTTTGAGTTTTTATATGGTCTTGACAAAAAAGCCGTTTCCCCACCTAATGAACCATCTGCAAAAAGTTTTATCCCAAAAATCTTTGAAATACCATATTCCTTGTTGAATTCGTAATTCCAAGGTGTCTCCGTAAATAACTTTTCATATATTCTCAGCTTACTATCATTTAAAAGTTTTAATAATGTTTCAAAGCTAATTCCATGTAAATCATCTGAATGTACACTAGTTATTCCTTTAGAAATAAATTCATATTCTCCAGTCTTAAAAGCCTTAATATAGTATTCTTCGGGAAGTAATCGCCAAATTTTTTCTAAATCATTTTCATAGATAAAATAATCATTAAATCCTAGTATCTTTTGAGCATATTTATTTAGATATGCAACATGTCCACAAACCCTAATTAAAATCACAGGCTTTGTTATTGAATCAAAAAGGTATTTATCATTAATTTCAGTCCAGCCACGTCCAAGTATTATTTCTTCGCTAGATGAAAATACTTCATCTTGAAAATTATTACTATTTAAATTAAGCATTAATTTGCTTAACCCTACTCCTAATACATGAGCATGGGAATCAGAAAAACCTGGAAGGATGTATTTCCCCTCCAGGTCTATTTCTTGGGCACAATTTTTACAATCATCAACAAATATTCCATTTTTTACATACAAATCATTCTTTAAAAAACGTCCATTATCCCATACAAATGCATTTTTAATTTTTATCATGATAGTAATGCAGTTAACTCAACCAATTCCATATTTAGAGATTTTTTCTGTTTAAGAACTTCGTCCAGTTTAACAGGCACAATTTTACCACCTTGTAGTGCAGTCATAATGTAGCTGTTTCCACGTTTTAAAAATTCCACAGCGGCAACTCCCATTCTTGATGCGAGTAACCTATCAAAAGCTGTAGGTGAACCTCCTCTTTGAATATGCCCCAAAATTGTTATTCTTGTTTCATATCCAATCCTATGTTCTAAATGCCTTGCAACTGTATAAGCACTTGCAGCACCTTCAGCTACAACAACGATACAATTAATTTTTCCTCTTTCCCTTTCTTTCAAAATTTTATTTCCTAATGCTTCATAATTTACGGGAATTTCTGGAATTACTATTGCCTCAGCACCAGTTACAAGACCAGCAACTGTTGCAATATATCCGGATGACCTTCCCATAACTTCAACAATAAATGCTCTCTCGTGAGAAGATGCAGTGTCTTTTAACTTTTGAATTGCATCAACAACTGTATTTAAACAAGTATCAACACCAATACTCATGTCAGTCATTGCAATATCATTATCAATTGTGCCTGGAATACCTACTACTGGCACCTTTTGTTCTTCTTCAAGAAACATTGCACCATGTAAACTCCCCTCACCGCCAATCACAATTAATCCTTCTACACCATGTTTTGCAAGGATTTTTGCAGCTTCTTGTCTTGTCTCTTTTCTCACAAATTCTGGACATCTACTACTTCTAAGAATCGTTCCACCTTTTTCCATTATTCCACCAACGGATGCAAAATCCATTTCTATAAAATCTTCATCCAAAAGTCCAGCGTAGCCTCTTTGAATTCCAAGAACTTGAATGTCATTTCTTACAGCATAACGAACTACAGCACGAATGGCGGCATTCATTCCAGGGGCATCTCCACCACTAGTCATAACAGCAATTTTTTTCATAAAATGCCTCCTTACTCATAAAATTAGTTTACATATAATATAATACCACAAAATAAGGTATTTTCAATAAATAGTGGTGGATAATTAACAATTTTTACGAATTTATGCCAATAATAAGCCTTACTTTTTTTATTACTTCCTGTGGATTTCTTGCAAAAACTCTTATCATTGCTTCTTTACCCCAAAATCCTTTGTCGTATATTACATCTGGAGGTGTATCTAAATTTTCAATAATACTATTTATTCCCCATTTTAATGATTGTCCCTCTATATTTTTAAATTCTTCTGGTTCCTTTTCACGTTTTAACTCGTAAACTTTTAAACCATATCTTTTAGCATTTTCAATATAATCTTCTTCATATCTTACATTGGTTGTGCATCTCATGTAGGGAAATTTCTTCATCATTTCAATCGTCATTCTGGCAGTATGAGATTTTCCTTCAAAAGTTGCTTTTCCAATAAAATATGGTTTGTCATTGACTAATCTTATTCTTCCGGGAAATTTTGCGACTTCTTCTTCATTTTTTGCTCCCATAATTGCATATGAAACGTTTTGCCCAACTTCTGGAATTGTATATCTACCAATTTCCATAATGTCTAACATTATTTTATTAAGTTCATCCAAGGTTTCATATTTTATCCAATCGCTTGAAAGCTTTTCCACTTCAACTCTTTGTGATGATCTTTTTAAAACTTTTAAAATTATATTCCCGGCTTCTTTTATTGCTTCTTCAGCAGGATATCCTTTTAAAACTAAGCACGAAAAGAGAGTTGTAAATACACAACCTGTGCCTCTAAAGTTACCATTTAATCTTTCATGGTAAAATTCTTTTCCTTTATAGGTTATTTTTATATACTCGCCTTCTAAATGCCCACCAGTAATAATCATATTATCAAATTTTCCTATTTTTTCTGCCTCTTCACTATTTACAACAACAAAGTCAGAAAGTTTAATATAGTTTTTAACTATATTTTCATCTAAAAATTTCAAGCCGTTTGATGATTGTAAAACAGGATTCCAAACAATTATTGTATCTTTATATATATCTCTAAGTTTTTCTATAATCTCAGGATTTGCAATTCCAACTTTTATAATTCCAACATCATCAAAGTATTTAATTTCTTCAAGAATCTCATTTGTATCTCTAAATCTTACACTTAATGATTTTGTTAATGTCTGAACGGTAAATGCACTTACTGTTGAATATATACTTACTCCCATAGCTGTTGCTACTGATATATCTTGAATCAATCCAGCCCCAGATGATGGGTCAAGCCCAGAAATGATTAACATTTTTTTCATTAAATCACCCCCAAAAATTTTAAAAGTTTATCCAAATCTTTATTGCATTGTGGCGTAGATTCAATAACAATATCTGCATCTAATTTCATAATTAGTTTTAGTAATTCAATATAGTATTTATTTTCACTCCAAGGTTTGTGATGACATATTTTATAAATCTTTTTATCTGCATAGTAAATGTGGAATTCTTCAATATATTCTTCCAAGAATTCAATAAATTTAAAAGGATTTATTCTCTCATCCAAAAGAAGATGTCCAATATCTATACATAGTTTTAAATTTAAATCTTGACATAAATTTTTATAGTCTTTTTCACTATAAAAAAATTTATTTCCATAAGTATTTTCAATTCTTATTTTTATAATACTGCTTAGTTCTTCCAAAAGAAATAAATTTTTATTCCAATCATCATTTTGAAGCGCATCCGGATAATGGACTATTAAATATTCTGACTTTATTTGTTTTGCAAAATACGCACTTCTTAAAATTTTAGAAAATGTAAAATGGTAATCTGAATGTGTTAATTTTGGATGATTTTTCAATTTAAAGATAAATGGTGAATGGACTCCTATGGATTTACCTTTTATAACATTTAAATTGTTAATATACTTTGGATCTATAAATCCAATTTCAAATAGATTTGAAAATTTAAATTTTTCTGTTAAATATTTGATCATCCTTAAATCACTTTTTACAACACTCGTAGATACTCCCAGCCTTTGCATATTATTCTTCTAAATACTCCTCTACAACTTTAAGAGCACAAAATGGGCCACACATAGAACAACCTTTTCCTGAGTAGGGGCGAGCACTCAAATATCTTTCAACAATTTCTTTATCAAGTGATACTTCTTTTATCCCTTGCCAATCTAAATTTTTCCTTGAAATTGCTAATCTGTAATTTTCATCAATAAACTTTCCTCTTGAAAAATCTGCAGCCATAGCAGCAATTTTTGCAGCAATAACACCTTTTTTTACATCTTCAACATTTGGCAAAGATAAATGTTCTGAAGGAGTCACATAACAAATAAAGTCTGCTCCACTTCTTGCAGCAATTGCTGCTCCTATTGCAGAAGTTATATGATCATAACCAGGAGCAATATCTAATACTATAGGGCCAAGTAAGAATACCGGTGAATTTTTTCCATATTTTTTCATTAAATTTACTGTTGTTTCTATCTGATCAAGTGGAACATGACCTGGACCTTCTAACATTACTTGAACATTCTTTTTTCTAGCCTTTTCAACCAATTCTTCAAATATAAACCATTCTTCTAATTGTAATCTGTCTAAAGAATCAAATAAGTTCCCTGGTCTTAATGAATCACCAAGACTTAAAGTTACATCGTATTCTCTTGCAATATCAAGTACTTCATCAAAGTATTTGTAAAACGGATTTTCTAGATTGTTTTTAATTATCCATCCTGCAATAATTGATCCACCTCTACTAACTATTTTCATTATTCTTTTTGAGCTTTTTAATTTTTTAACGATATCTTTAGTTATACTTATATGTAAGGTCACGAAATCCACACCTTGTTTTGCATGTTTCTCAAATATTTTTAAGAAATCTTTTTCACTAAAATCAACAACATTCTTTTTTTTCTGATAAGAAATTACAGCTGCATCATAAATTGGAACAGTTCCAACGGGAATATCTGAATTCTTAATTATGAATTCTCTTTGCTCATCTAGATTCCCCCATGTTGAAAGTAACATAACACTATTTGCTCCCACAGCTTTGGCAGTATTAAATTTCTCTTTTTCATATTCAAAATCATCATATCCAAATGATGTTCCAATATTTGCGTTTACTTTTACAGTTAAACCTTCACCAATTCCCATAAACTTTTTTAATGACGTATGATTTTTATTGTGCGGAATTACAATTTTTCCATTCAATAATCCTTCTATAATTTTATTTACACTAACATTTTCATGCTCAGCAATTTTTTCTATTTCACTACATTTTTCACCATTTTTAACCTTTTCAATTAGCGTCATTATTTCACCTCTATGGATAATTTTTCTAATATTTTATTTGCAACTTTTAAACCTGATTTAATCATCCCGCCGAAAATTGGTCCCATTCTGGGGCCACCACCTACTGAAACTGCAGCCATTCCCATTACGTAAAGTCCTGGGAAAACTTCTTTAGTATTTTCAACTACAAAT
>NZ_JAIHAP010000057.1:0-12091 GCF_020054775.1 Thermosipho sp. (in: thermotogales)
ACCTTTATATATAGGCTTTTTTTATTTCGTTCAATTTCATAAATTATATCTTTTAGCCTTTCTATGTTTGCTTCTGTACCTGCTAGCTTTGAAAGAGCTTCTTTTTTTCTTTCAATATATACTGATGTCCCTGCAGCATCTTCAAATATTTTTTTTAGTTCTTGTGGAGTTGCCATTGCGATTTTATCTATTTTTCCTTGACCAATTATTGAGACAAGAGCGTTAGAGCCCAGCAAGGCCGTTATATCTTTAAGACGCGCACTTTCTCCATTTAAATAGTAAGTGTTTTCTCCACTTGCATCCAATTTTCTTGCTATTTTATACTCTTGACCATTAAAATCGAATGTAAGTTCCACAAAAGCGCTTCTAGCTGAAGGTGTTTTTCCGTTTCCTTTAAATATCATGTCAAATTTTTCTGAGGCCCTTAATTGCTTAAGTGAATGTTCTCCAAAGACCCATTGTATAGCTTCGACAATATTTGATTTTCCTGAACCGTTGGGTCCAACGATTGCTGTTATCCTAGGAGATATTGGAATCTTTACGGGTCTGCCAAAGGATTTAAATCCATTTATATAAATTTCCTTCAGCTTTATACTCAAACTTTTAGCCCTCCTACTTTTTCTTTAAATTTCTTTGAAATTTCAATAATATCTCCCGCACCTGCAAAAATATATACTCCAGGTTCTGAGGGTAGAATTTGTAGTAATTCTTCTTTTTCTTGAACAAAGATAGCATTATTTATCTTTTCTACAATTAATCGAGCGCTAATACCATTTTTTGATTCGAATGCGCCATAAACTTCAGTAATATATATCTTATCTGCTAATGATAAAGCTTCTGAAAAATTCTTCCATTCTCTTTTTAGCCTTGAATATCTGTGAGGTTGAAAAATTATTGTAATTTTTTTGTCTTTAAAAACGCTTTTTGCAGTTGAAAGTAAACTTTTAATTTCTACTGGAGTGTGAGAATAATCATCTATTATTACGATATCATTTTCATTATATGATATATCGAACCTTCTTTTTGGAAGCGAAAAATCAGAAAATGCTTCTAGTACCAAATCTTTTTCATATCCCATTTCAAAGAGCAATGAAATTATTGAAAGTGCGTTGAGTGCGTTGTGAACTCCTGGAACGTTTAAAATGAATTTTTTCTTTCCATATGGTGTATTTATTGTGATTTTTTGAGAAAATTTGTTATTTTCTATTTTATTTATTTTATAGTCCCCATCATTTAGTCCAAATTTTATAGAGTTATTTAATATATTATTTTCGACATTTGACACACATATTTTAACATTTTTGCACGAATTTTCAAAACAACTGTTATAATGTTGTAAATTTTTGAAATTTTCTATGTGATCTCCCCGAATGTTAGTTATAATGAGATAGTCAGGGTTATAGTTTTCAAAACCTGGTTGGCTTTCATCCATTTCAAAGACTGCTATATTACTTCCTTTTCTGTAGTTTCCGTGTTCCAACATTGGATGCGTTGAGCCCAAAAATACTGTGGGATCCTTTCCAAGTTTTAACAAAACATGAGCAAGCATAGCAGTTGTTGTAGTTTTCCCATCCGTTCCTGTGACACCAATTTTAGTGTATGGCCTTAAGATAGATATATGGTGTTCTAACCTTGAAATAACTGGTATACCCTTTTCTTTTGCTTTTTTAACTTCCACGTTATCTTCAGAAACTGCTGGAGTTCTAACTATTAGATCTGCGTTATCGATATTTTCTGGAAGATGTGATTTAAAAACTTGAATTCCAAGGCTTTTTAGATAATTCACACGTTCCGATGAATATGGGTCGGTTCCTGAAACTACATTTCCTGAGAAGTGTTCGTGTATCGCTTGTGCACTCATTCCGATTCCGCCGATTCCAAGGAAGTGAATCTTCATTTTAACACCTCGTTTTTAATTTCTTTTGCTATTAAAATTGCTGGATTTGTCTTTGGTGAACCTTTTCTTTCACGGTTTGAAAGCTCGATAATCTTGTTAGCTATTTCATCAATATTTACCTCTTTTTCTCTTATTACATATCCTAATCCGAGTTTTTCAATTTGCTTTGCGTTTTCTATTTGATGTGCTTCGGTGGAGCCTTCCCATGGAATTATTATCGAAGGTGTATCAAAGAAAATTAATTCACTTACTGTTGTAGCACCGCCTCTTGTGATAGCACATGAAACTGCACTATAATAATCTGACATGTTTTCAATGTAATCCAAAATTGTTAAATTTTCACTTTTGCAAGGTACTTCTTTTCTTCCGCTTGATAATATAAAATGATAATCCTTTAGTTTATTTGAAAGCTTGCATGCAAGTGAATTTAAAAATTCACTGCCACCGCTTCCTCCAACAATTAGAATGGTCTTTTTTTCAAAATTCAAATTTTCTTTATGACGTATTAAAATTGGGTTTCCGGCTACAACGACATCTCTTTGAAAGTATTTCTTAGATTCTTTAAAAGACACAAAAACCTTCTTTGCAAAGGAAGATAATTTAATATTTGCAAGTCCAGGAATTACATTTTGTTCTTGAATAAAAAGTGGTATTTTTAGTTTTTTTGTAGCAATTCCAACAGGGTAGCTTACGTATCCCCCTGTTACAAATACAATGTCCGGCTTAAATTTTTTGAGTTCTTTTAGAACAATATTGTTAGCATTAAAGATTTTAAATAACCTTTTTATATTTTCAATAGAATAAACAGGTCTTTTAAGACCTTGGATTTTTAGAGAAACTGTTTTGTAATTGTAATCTTTTAAGACTTTCTCCTCGAGTTTTCCTGAAACTGTGAAGTATAGAACATCAATTGGAGTGAGCTTTTCAAGTTCTTTTAGAACGGCAAGTGCAGGATATAAATGGCCCCCTGTTACCCCGCCTGCAACCGCTATTTTAATCATTCTTTCCACACCAAATTTCTTGGAATTTTTCCCTCTAATGCATCTATTATATTTTCTGCTACCATTATAGACATCTTTTCTCTTGTTTCATATGTTGCAGAGCCAATGTGTGGTAGTAGTACTACATTATCTAATTTTTCCAATCCCTTTGTAATTTCAGGCTCATTTTCATATACATCAAACCCTGCTCCTGCTATTTTTCCATCTTTTAAAAGTTCGTACAGTGCTTTTTCATCAATAATTGGACCTCTTGCAGTATTTACAAGGATGGCGTTTTTCTTTAAAAGACTTAGCCTTTCTTTATTTAGAAGATGATATGTTTCATTGGTAAGTGGGGCATTTATGGAGATATAATCACTTTCTTTTAATAAGGTTTCTAGATCTACATATTTTGCGTTGTATTTATAATCATCTTCTACCCTTTTTCTATTATGATATATGATTTTCATGCCAAATCCCATTGCCCTTCTTGCAACTGCTTTTCCGATCCTTCCCATTCCAATAATTCCGAGTGTTTTTCCATATATTTCATATCCAAGAAACAGATTGGGTTTCCAACCTTCAAATTTTCCTTCCCTTGTGAATTTATCGGCTGGAATAATTTTTCTTGCTACAGCAAGAATTAAAGCCCAAGCAATATCTGCAGTTGCTTCGGTCAAAACATCAGGAGTGTTTGTGACATATATTCCTTTTTGCTTTGCATATTCCACATCTATGTTATTAAATCCAACAGCATAATTTGCTATTATTTTTAATTTTTTTCCTGCGTCTATAAATTCTTTATCCACAGGATCCCTAAGTTGTGTTACAACTGCATCCGCGTCTTTTAAACGTTCCATCATTTCCTGCTTTGTCAAAAATTTTTCACCTTCGTATACATCAACATCGAATTTTTCTTTTAATAGGTTTATTCCAGATTCAGGTATTTTGTAAGTTATAAAAACTTTCATCTAACGACACCTCCCAATAGATTATATCATTAATTCACAAATTTTGAGTAAAAATTTTAAAACTTTTGTTTGTAAAATTTGATATACTCTTAGTGGAGGTGAAAGTATGAAAAGTAGAGAATTTTTAAAATCTAACTGGAGGCAAATAAAAAATACGGATAGAGAAAAAGGTATTGAAAAACCGGAAATTGAAAAAGATTGTGAAAAAGTAATTAAACTTCCAGAGTTTAATTTAGGAAATAAACCTCTCAGAGAGGTTATAGAAGAGAGAAAGAGTATAAGAAAATATACTGATACACCTTTGTCATTACAGGAATTGTCATTTTTACTTTGGGCAACGCAAGGTGTTAGAAAGTATATTCAAGACAAAAAAGTAGTTTTTAGAACAGTTCCTTCAGCAGGTGCGACTCATCCATTTGATACTTATTTGGTTGTATTTAATGTGGAGGGATTGGAAAAAGGTATATATAGATATGTATCATTAAAACATGGACTTTGCAAAGTCAAACCTGGAGATTTTAAAGATAAAATTATAGATGCAACATTAGGGCAGCAGTTTGTTGGAAATAGTGCTGTAGTTTTTGTTTGGGTTGTCGTTCCATATAGAACGGAGTGGAAATATGCAGCAGAATCTTACAAGGCAATTGCAATTGACGTAGGACATGTTTGTCAAAACCTTTATCTTGCAGCAACAAGTATAGATTGTGGAACATGTGCGGTTGCTGCTTATGATCAGGAAAAGATGGATAACTTAATTGGTGTTGATGGTGATAACGAGATGGTAATTTACCTTGCACCTGTTGGTAAAATTGTGTGATATAATTATTTTAACAAAATAATATTAAGAAGGGGAGGAAAAGCGTGAAAAAATTTTTGTTATTTATTTTTCTATTATTTTCGGTTGTATTGTTCTCAAAAGCATTAATTTTTGAGCATGCTACAGTTTATTATCCAGAAGGTTATGAAAACCTTGCAATTAAGGTAGGAAATATCTTTGAAGATATTAGGGACGATGTGGTTAATATGTTTAAAAATGATCCTGGAAGAATTAATATATTTATAAAAACAAAGACTACTATAACTAACGGCTATGCAAACCCGCTTCAAAATAATACAATTGTAATTTATACTTGGCATCCTACTGGAGTGATGTATAATTATCTTCCTCTTGATGATTGGTACAGATATCTTTTAATACATGAATTTACTCACATTGTAACTCTTAAACCAAGTGACGGTATTTTAAAAACACTTTCGGATTTAAAAATGCCGTATACTCCAAGCTTAGGAAAATTTTCGGTTGAGGCCCCAACGGTATTTGCTGAGTCAAGTTTTTCAGAAAATTCTGGAAGATTAAGAAACCCTGTAATTTCAGATGCACTTTTTTCGACATTTGGTGGAACTTTTCCTCAGGACAAAATTGCAAATGATTTTAGAGTAGGACAAGTTTTTTACAATGGAAACGGAGGCTTTCTTGAGTATCTTGTAAAAAAGTATGGAATGGAAAAGGTAAATAAATATTTAAAAGATTCTATAAATAAATCGTATAGTTGGTTGGAAATTATGCTGAATTTTTCAATCCCTTATGTTTCACTTATAAGACTTCCTGAAATTTTTACTGATGATTTTAGAGCACATTTTGGTAATAATTTTGAAGATGAGGTTTCAGAGTGGCTTAATAGCTTAAATGTAAAGTTTGATGGAGAAAAAATATACGAAGGTAAAAATGAAAGAATTTACAAAATAGAGAAGGTTGATAATAAACTGTATATTTTAAAGAGTAAGTTTGGTGCTGCAACAGGATATTTGGACAATCCAATAAATGAGTTAATTGTATTAGAAAAAGGGAATATACTGGCAAAATATAATCTTTCTGCATTGGACTTTAAAGTTGATTCTGGAGAAATTTATGCACTTGTATCAACAAACAATAAGACAGAAATATGGAACATAGGCAAGAATGAAAAGATTGTTGATGGATTTATTAGTGCATTTGATGTGTATGATGGCAAAGTCATTTATTCAATTTATGATGATAAGTCTGATGAATCAATAATATATGGATTGAGCGAGGAAATAGTTGTAAATGGATTTGTAAGAAGCATTGCATTTGATGGAGAAAATTTGTATTACTTAGTGGGGAATTCTCTCTACAAGGATAATAATTTAATAGACAATTATTATCTTAAAGGTGCCTTTTTAAAAAAGAAAAACGATGGAATATATGTAACTATGAAATTTGATAATTACATGGAATTGTTAGATGTAAAAAATTTTAGATTACTAAGCAAAGGGCTATATGCATTTGATGGAGAAGTTAGTAAAGATGAAGTTTACTATGTAAGTTATAGTCAAAGTGGAATGGCGGTATATAAGACAAAGTTAGCATCAAGTACTATAGAAAGTATAAAAGCAGAGAATCTCAAAATAGATGATTATGAGTTTAGAAAAGCAAGTCTTTTGGAAGAAAAAAAGTATAATTTTGTGCCATCTTTATTTGCACCATTTTTCTTAACAAGTTCTGCTTTGGGTGATTTTGGAGGATATGGAGGTTGGAGTGTTGGTAGCATATTTGATTTTAAAACTTCAATAGATTCTGACCTTGTTCTGGCACCTTATTACTTAAGATACTTTAAAGATTATACAAATTTTTACAATGAATATGGCCTTGGATATGCTTATTTGTTATATAAGGATAGATTTAGCATTTTAAATGCTGGACTTTTTAGAAATACAGAAGATTATTTTTATGGGGTTACAGAAGTTTCATTTATACCTTTTGTCTTTAGAGTTGGTTATAACTCTAATTTATCGTTAAATATGGATATTTCAGGTTTTTATTTTGCAACTGGAACATCCCTTGACTATAACTTTAACTTTAGTCCAGGTATTGTATATTCTAATAACACTTTTTCATCTAGTTTATATTTAACTGCTTATTCACAACTTGGAAATAGTGAAGTTTTTTCATTATCTTCTGGAGTTAGTATGTTGAATATTCTTAATGAAAATTCATATGTATATGGGAATTTAGTGTACAATTTTGAAAGTTCTACATATTCTTACTCTGGAATTTTTATTTCAAACATTTTTCCATTTTACAAGCAATCTGGAATAGGTGTAGGTGTTAATGGAGGAAATGATTTTAATGGTCTATTTTATGTATTTGTTGGTTTTCCAAATAACAACCAGTTGTATTTACAGAGTGGATTTGAGATGGACATGAGTGGTAAGTTAACTCTGTTTTTTGGAATGGGAGCTAAGCCACATTCTTTTTATTTTATCAATGAAGTTTATTAGTTTTATACGAGAGGTGATTTATATGAAAAGATTTATATTATTATCTTTGATTTTTTTCGTTTTAAATTATTTATTTGCAGATGTTTATACTGCAGAATTTCCTGTTTCAAATTGGAGTCAGCAATATCCTGAAAAAGCATGGGGGGCTATTTTTGTAAAAAATGTTTCAACACGTGTTGTTGATAAAAAAATTGTAGCGGTGAATGTTTATAAAATTATAGATATTACAGCAGATCCAGGTTATGGATCTTTTGGGCAGGTTTCTCAAACTTTTTCTGTGGATTATAACAAAGATGGATATGCAGATATTATATCGTTAACTTATTATGGTTTGGTAGTAATTAAAGAAAATAAAGGAAAAAAAGATGGTGAACTAGTTTTGGAAAATACATCATATTATCAATTACCAATTGAAAATGGTGATGGGACTTTAATTGTTGATGATTTTGATAATGATGGCAAGTTAGATTTGTTTGCATATAATTCTTGGCAATATGCGCAATTTGTTAGTGATGTTTTAAACAGCAATGGCGAAGATGCTGTGTATAAAAGAATCAGTAAAGATAAAAACTTTGTTACAAAATGGACGGTTTCTGCTATGGCAAGTTATGATTACAATGGTGATGGTTACAAAGATGTTTTTTATATTGACTACAAAGGAAGAGTTTGGGTTTGGTTAAATGATCCTGGACAAGGTAGTGAACGTTTTTTTGATGAGTCCAATATAATTAAATTATTTAAAGATAAAGATTTGAAATCAGATGGAGGTGGAGGAGTTTTAGATATAGGTGATTTAAACAACGATGGAACAATAGATATTATAGTTGGTCATACTGATAAAAAAAGCATTTTTGTATATTTTGGAAAAATAGTTAATAATCAGTTGACATTTGATACAGATAATAAACTTGTTTTAACTACATCAAGTGGAAAACTAAGTGATTATGTTATAACCGATCCATCTATAAAAAATTCAAAGTCTCCAGAGATTCTTCCAAGTTTTGGACCGACCATTATAAAGATAACTGATGTAGATAGAGATGGCTACAAAGACATTTTTATTGGAACAGATGCTTGGAGGCAAGGAAAAAATTTTGGGGGAAGTGTGTATCTTTTTAAGGGAGTTGATATAACACCGGACAATAAACCTAAATTTTTAAGCTTAGAACTGGTACACGGTAGTTATTCAAAAGATAACAATCCACCTTACGATTTTGATGCTGGAACAATTGCAGATTTGGATAACGATGGAATACCTGACTTTGTTGCAGCTGATGGTAATCACTCTGGTAATTACTATAAAATAATAACCCAGACTCAAAAGGAATATGAAACTTCTCCAGGGTATCTAATAAGTGATTATCTTACAAATCTTGTTGGAATTTTACCAAAGGATCTTCCAAATAATTTTGTCAAGAGAATAAAGGTAAATATTGGCTTTGACTTATCGTTGGGAAACGGTTCGTTTGAAATTAGGTATATAAAGAACGGGATAAAAGATCCAAGCCTTATAGATCCATTCGGTTACCCTTTGATGCCAGATGCTAGTGGAACAATAGTAGAAAATTTTACTACAGAGATAGAATTTGATAAACCTGTTCCGGATCCGCAGATAATAATAATTTTAAAACCTGAAAGTGAGTTTTCTGCACCACATTTAAAATATTTAAAATATGAAATTGAAACGGCTCCATCGCAGGTTATTATTAAAGGATTTAATTGGAATAAAGGGGATAATTGATATGAAAAGAGGTTCACTGCTTGTCGAGGCTTTAGTTACTTTGATTATAATAGTTTTTGCATTTGGTGTTGCTTTTGTGCCATCATGGAGTCTTTTGAGAAAAACAAAGGAGAATTCAGAATTAATATCTCTTGAAGAGTTACTTTTAAACAAATGTGAAGAACTTACTTATTTGAATGTATCAAGTATAGTTCCACAAGATAGTTATGAAGAATATAATGGTGTAAAGTATAAAGTTAGTATTTCTAAAAAGAATATTGAAAGCAGTGACATATTTACTCTAACTTCAGATTCAACTTTTATTACTTTTCCTGAAATAACAATAGTTACTGTAAGGATTGAGACTGAAGATGGAAAGTACATTGAAACTCAGGTGGTGCCTCAGCAATGGTAAAAACACATAAAGGATTTACGTTAATAGAATTGTTAATTGTTATTGTAATAATTTCGATTGTAATGTCTGTTTCTTTTGTTGGATTTCAAACGATGTATAAAAATTATTCCACAGAATCAAAATTGAGTGGAATTTTACAAAATCTGCTTTTTTTGTTCATTGATGCAAGAAGAACGGCAATTATTGAAGATGATGTTGTATGTATAAGATATGCTAATGGAGAGTTTAGTTATTATATAGATAATAACTTGGATGGGACACCCGATTCAAATGTTATTTCATCATTTAAAACTGATGAAAATATTAAGGTATATTTAAATGATGAGGAAAAATCTTCTTTTTTAATTTATACTTACGATAGTTTGTTTTTTAAAAACAATGCTGGCGTGTTTGAAAGCTCATATTCAAACACTGAGATAAAAATATTACTAGATTCAAGAGAAAAGATTTTAAAGATTGAAAATTCATTACCAAAGGTTTTGGAGTGATAAGATGAAAAAAGGATTTACTTTTTCAGAACTTTTAGTTTCTATGTTGATAATAGCAATAACTTTTCAAATAGTTTATTATATTGTTGATAATTCTGTTGAATCATATAAAAACTCAAGAATAAATCTTCAAAATTTATATGCTGAAAGTTCTATTTCACTTCTTTTCGATATCCTTGAAAATGAACTTAAATATGCTGGAAGTGGAGGAGAACTTTTGAAAGAATTGTATAAGCCTGTTTTTGTTCCTGGAGATCAAGGAAGTTATGAGCAAAAAGGAGAGGTTTATTCTCAAGTTACAGATCATTGTAAGATTGCAAATTCAATAGATTACTATGAAGATTCTCAAAAAAAAGAATTTTATATTACATATGTTGTAACGTACAAGAATTTTTTTGTTAGAAATGGTGATGGAACTTACTCACCCTTGTATGGTGGAGATCTTGGGAAAATAAATTGGGTAATAATTAAAAACAAGCTTTCTTCTTCAGCAGATGGCTATTATACAAGAATTGCAAAGTTAGATGCAAATAAAATTTCAGGACCTGGAACTTATCCTGGTGAAATCACACCATCAGACATATTTGAATTTAAGGAGATAAATCTTGCAAAGACTAATAAAACTCTCAGTTTAAGGAATGAAGACAAATATGTTTATCCTTTATATGAAAAATCTGTAGCGTTTACAGGCTATCCTAGTGTAATGATAAAGCAAACAAAGATAGTTTTTGAAAAAGAAAGTGGAAAGATTTATATTGAGAGATATTTTCCAATCCCCGATTCAACTTCAAATATTTATATTTCAAATATACTCGAAAATGTTGAAGATTTTGATATAAATGCAATGTATTATAGCAATGGTATAAAAGAAAAACCGCTATCTGAAGTAGACTCAAGCTTTGATTTATCTTCAATATTCGCTTTAAAGTTTGTTTTGACATGGAATGCTCCTTGGAAGTATAAAAGTAAGGAATTTAAAATTATTAAGGAAAGAATCATTGTTTTAATTCCAAACTTATAGGGGGAAAAGTATATGAAAAAGGGAATTATTAATATTTCTTTGGGAATAATTTTGATATTTTTTTCAGCTTTGTCAGCCCTTTTGCTTTCATATCTTTTTAAAGATGCCATTAATGTAGAAAAGAAGATAATTGAGACGGTGGATAATACATATTCAAAAATACTTTATATTTCCGGGGCAAATATTTGGAGAAAGTTTTTAACTGAAAACGCAGCATATTGGGATGATATACAAGCAGAATTTGAAGATGCAAGTATTTCAGGCAATTCTACAAGAACACAGCTGGTTCTAAATACGTATTTAGAGTATAATTTAGGCTCCAAAAAAAATATGATTATACTTTAGTTTCAACCACAACTACTTATATTTTTGAAGAAAAATATATTAATGTTATTTTTGAAATTTTAAAAAATGGTATTCACGTATCAAAAGGAGTATCTTTTGATTTTGGATGGCCAGGAATTTAATTAAAAATGGGGACTTTCCTTTTTTTAAATATCTATTTTTAGTATTTTTGAAAGTTTGTCTTTTAAATCTTCAGGCTTTTCTAAATGAATTGTCTTAAATCCAAATTTTTCTCCTGTCTTTATATTTTCTATTTTATCATCTATGTACAAACTTTCTGCAGGGTTTATTTTGTATTTTTCTATAAGGATCTTATATATTTCATCTTCAGGTTTGATTGATTTTACATGGCTTGATATTATCATTCCATCGAATAATTTGAAGAAGTCGTATTTTTCATACACTTTTTGAAAAGCAATTTTGCTAAAATTTGATAAGATGTATAGATTATAGCCTTTTTCTTTTAGTATATAAAGAAGCTTTGCATTTTCTTCAATTGGTGTGAGTAAATCTAAAACTTTGTTTTTCATGTGCTCAATTTCTTTTTTATATTCTGGATATTGATTTAATTTATTTTCCCAGAGTGTTTGTTCATCAATAACTCCTTTGTCCATAAGGTTCCAATCATTAGTGTTAAATATTTTTTCCAGTAGAAAAGAAGTTGTATTTTCGTCAAAAACTTTTTTCATGTATTTTTCAGGTTCCCAGTTAATAAGAACCCTTCCAAGATCAAAAATTATGTTGTTAATCATCTTTAAACCTCCTCGATTCTTCCATTTTAATTCACATTTTGCTTTATAACATTATAGTATGGAAAATTAATTTAGACAATAACTTAAAAAAATCCCCACTTTCTGGACTGAACCCAAGAAAAGGAACGAAATAAAAAACACCCCCGGAAGTGATAAAATATAACTATCTAGGGGGTGTTTTTCATTGGCAAAGAAAGGGCAA
>NZ_JAIHAP010000058.1:0-12016 GCF_020054775.1 Thermosipho sp. (in: thermotogales)
AGCTGATATTTTTTTTATTCTAAAACCGAGTTTTGTTAATTCCTTTTTAATTTGACTTGTACTTCTTATAACTCTAAATTCAGGGTTAAAGAAAACTATATCATCTTTATCATCAAAATTTGGCTCAAAATAAATGATTACTCCTTTTTGTATATGTGATGGTATTATTTTTGAAAAATCATGTTCAACATGGATTGTATTTATTGAAAATAATGCACTGCTTTCTTTTGAATTATTTATTTCGAGCTCTTTTAGCAAATATTCTGGAACCTCTTCATTTTCAATTATGTATATACTATTTTCATTCAATTCAGCTAATGAATTAAATATAATTTCATCAGAAATTTTAAATGGCCAGTCTTTAATTAACTTTTTTCGCCTTTTTTTAGCGATTTTTATTGCATCATCTGTAGGATATGGATAAGCATAGTAAAAATTTTCTGTCTTTTTCCACGTTCTTATTGGGTGAATTATCCCAAATCCAGAAAGTTTTTCACTTATGTTTCTACACCACACTATTTTATCTGAATTTTTCATAAATGTGTAAGTTGAATTAGGATAAAAACCATCATATTCGTACATGCCGAGTTTTAAATCTGCAATTTTATGATTTTCTTCACAGGCTTTAATGTGGGTTGAAAATGCTTTTTCAAAATCTTCTTTTTCTTCGTAAATTTTTGCAAGTCTATAATAATAGAATGGGAATTCATCTTTGTTTTTGATTTCGTTTAAAAGTCTTAGTTTTCTATCAATATCATTGCAGTTTATAGAAGCAACATATTTTGCATAATCTGTATTTGAAATTAGATTAAGATATTTTAATTCAATCTCATTGGCATCAATAGTTAAAATTAATTCTTTGTGCTTTGTGTAATAGTTTAAAATTTCTTCGAAAACTCCATCTATATTTGGATCGAGTCTTGTTTTTAGATCATCAAGTACAGGTTTAATAAAGTTTGAAATATCTTTATTTAATTCAATAGCTTTTTTGTATGATGAAATAGCAGCAGAAAAATTGGAAAGTTTTAGATATATATCACCAATTAATGAATATATGATTCCTTGGATGTCATCTGAAAAATTCTTCCTAATACTTGCAAGTAGTTTTAATAATTTTTCTTTTGGACCGTTAAAATATTTAAATAAAAACAATACTTCATTCAAAGTTTTTATATTGTTTTCAAAGTCATTTTTGAATATAAATTCTAGAAGAAAATCTCCACCGTGTTTTTCGGATTTTATAACAAAGTTTTGAAAATCAGTTTGTACAAATTTTTCTAAAAGATTTACATCTATCTTTATATTGTTGTCCAAAAACTTAAAAGCGGTTTTCCAAATATCGATATTAATATTATTTTCAACTAAAACATTTAAGATATATTCGTAGGAAGATTTTATGCTTTTTAGAAAATCAATGTCATTTATTTTTAAGAACTCTTGTAATATAATATTGATTAATCTTTTAATATTTTCCCCTGTTGCTTTTGCAAATTCAATTGTTTTTCTAAGATTATTTTCAAAAATTTTTTTATCCTTATTTTTCAGGAAGTATTTTGTAATGATTGCTTTTGCACTTCCTTTGAATTTAAATCCTACTATAGTCCATTCAAATTCTTCGGGATGTTTTTCAGCATACTCAATTTTTTCTAAAAATAGTTTTGCATATTTGTATTGGCTTTCAAGATCGTCTTTTTTTTCGTAAACTCCTGTTAGGCCGTAATAAGGATCAGGATATTTTGGAACAGCTTCTATTGCTTTGTTAAATAAATTTTCTGCAAGTTCTAGATTTTCTTTATTTAATACATCCATTCCGAATAAAAAGAGAAATTCAAGGCCTATTGCGGGAATTTTACCAATTTTTTCTATCTCTTTTAGTGTTTTCCATCCAACTTCTATTTTTCTATTTTTGTATTTTGATATATTCTCAGTTTTGTAAAGTTGAACAAGATAATATATTCTTTCTACAGGATTTAAATCTTTATTTTCAAGGTGTTTTAATATTAGGTTCCTTGTTCTGTTATATTTTTGTATGCGGAGTTTTCTTGTCCAAATGTATCCATAGTGGTATACTGTAAATGGAGCGTTTACAACTTTTCCTTTGTATACTGGTTGATTATGTACTATATTTTTGTAATATACTGTGCCATTCCTAAAAAGTCTTGGGGTAGAGGCTACTTCAGTTTTTTTCAAGTCCCAGTCTAAATAACTTAAAGTAGGAAGATATACAGTATTTACATCATTCGGGAGATTTTCTAAGAAATTTCTTATTCCTTTAAAGCCTTCTTTGACTTCTTCGTCGGCATCAAATATTAGGACCCATTCACAAGTTGGATATTTTAGTGACTGATTTCTTGCCTTTGAAAAATCTCCTTCCCAAGGGTGAAAATAAAGTTTATCTGTGTATTCTTTTACAATTTCAGGAGTTTTGTCTGTTGAGCCGGTATCAACTACCACAATTTCATCAGCAATATCTTTAATACTTTCTAAAGCCCTTCTTATGTTATGTTCTTCATCTTTTACTATCATTGCAACTGAAAGAAGACATTTTTTCATAAAATCACTCCCTGAGTTTTTGTATTAGTTTTTTTTCAACATTTTTTGGAACCCATCTTGAAATATCTCCACCAAAATAAGCTACTTCCTTTACAAGACTTGATGATATAAATGAATATTTTTTATCAGTCATCAAAAATACAGTGTCAGTATGTGGACACATTTCTTTATTTGCCATAGCCATTTGAAGTTCATACTCAAAATCAGTAACAGCACGAAGACCACGTATGATGACATCAATCTTATTTTTTTGAAGATAATCAATTAAAAGTCCGTTAAAATAATCAACCTTTATATTTGCTATATCTTTAGTACATTCTTTTATCATTTCAATTCTTTCTTCAAGACTAAAGGTGTATTTTTTTCTTTTGTTTTCCATAACTACAACAAAAACTTCTGAAAAAATTTTTGAAGCTCTTTTAATTATGTCTAAATGTCCAAAGGTTATTGGATCAAAAGAACCAGGATAAATAGCCTTCAAAATGATCACCCTCCATGTGTTGGATCAACTTCAAAGAATGCGGTAAATTTAGGATCAAATAAGAGAGTAACAGTACCAATAGGTCCGTTTCTCTGTTTTCCTATAATGACTTCTGTTTCGTGTGGATCAAGTGTTTTTTCTTTTTTATAATATTGGTCTCTATATAAGAATAACACCATATCAGCATCTTGCTCTATCGAACCGGACTCTCTTAGATCACTCAGTCTTGGCCTTTTATCTTCACGCTGTTCAACAGCACGAGAAAGTTGCGATAAAGCAATTATAGACACGTCAAGTTCTCTAGCAAGAAGTTTAAGAGACCTAGAAATTTCTGAAATTTCTTGTTGCCTGTTTTCTCTATATGATTTTATGCTCATCAATTGAAGATAATCTATAAAAATAGCTTCGATTCCATATTCTTTTTTCATTCTTCTTGCCTTTGCACGAAGTGATCTTGGATCAAGATTTGCTTCATCATCGACTATTATATTTGCTTTATAGAGCTTACCAGTTGCAGTCAAGAGCCTTTGCCATTCTTCATCGCTCAATGTTCCACGTCTTATTTTTTGAAGTTCAATTAATGCTTCCATTCCTAGGAGTCTTTGTGCAAGCTGTTCTTTACTCATTTCAAGGCTAAAAATACCAACAGGTACTTTTGCGTGTAATGCCATGTTTTTTGCTATGTTAAGTGCAAATGCAGTTTTACCTACACTGGGTCTTGCTGCCAAGATTATAAGATCAGATTTATGAAATCCTGATGTCATTTCGTCTAGTTTTTTAAAACCTGTTGGAATACCAGTAATTAAGCTAGTTACACCATCTTTTACCTTTGTTCTTAAGTTTTCGAGGTTTTCAAAAACTTCGTGTAAAATAGTGTCCATCGAAAGGTATGTTTTTGAAGTTTTTGATTCAGCTATTTCAAAAATTACTCTTTCTGCATTATCTAAAATATCGTCCACATCTCTATCAGACATGGCATCTTCTACTACTTTGGATGCAGCGTTTATAAGTGCCCTCAAAACGGATTTATCCCTAACAATTTGTGCGTACATCTCTGCATGTGCAGATGTTGGTACTATATCTGCAAGTTGTGCAACATAAATTTCTCCGCCCACCATTTCAAGTTTTCCCTTAGTTTTAAGACGGTCACAAATTGATATTACATCAATTGGAATACCCTCATCGTATAGTTCTTCTATAGCCTTGAATATTTCGGCGTGTCTTGGATCGAAAAAATCTCGTGAGCTAACAATTGAAATAATGTTTTCAATTGTTTCCGGGTCTATTAATATACTACCTAATATAGCTTGTTCAGCTTCTATACTATGTGGAGCATTTTTCATACTTTTCCTCCTTTGTTCGAAAAAGATTATACCATAAAAATAAAGCCCCAGATTTTTCAATCTGGGGCCTATTTCTTGGAAAATGGTTCCAAGGGGGGATAGGGGGTCGCTGCTCTGTTTATAAGATAACATAGCAATTGTTACATCTCAACACATTAAAAACAAAGATTAGGTTAAAAAGGTTAAGATTAAGTAATATAAAGCGTTCTCTTAAAATGTTAAAATTCTGATATTTTTCCATGTTTTTTATAAAAAATTCAATAAAATTCCTTTTATTTTCATTAATAAATACGTTAACATATTTATCAGAGAGAAAAACTATTTTGAAAATTGGTTAACAATATCAAATAATAGTTTTGTTGCTCTAACGTCATCTTCGTTATACATTAATATTTCGTTTAGTATTGCTTTATCTTTTGATTTTTTGTATTCTTCAAATTTTTGTATGACGCTGCTCCCATTTAAATTTGTTCTCCACTTAAACCCAAAATATTTTGCCAGAACTTTAAGCGAGTAAGAAATTGTTGGTATTGCTAAACTACTGGATATTATTTTGTATATATCAATAAATTCAAATTTCACTTTATTTTTCACTTTGTATTTTGTAGCAAGCTTTTTGATTTGAATTGGTTCATAATTAAAGTAATGGTAAATTGGAGTGTTTTGTTTTTTTAAAAAGTCTATTAGCTGCAGAAAAGTTTTTTCTTCATCTTCCCTTTTAAATGAAAAAAATGGAATATATTCATTATCTTTTAAAATTCCAAACAAAAAGTGAAAATCATGGTAGCTTTCAATATCTAAGAATATTCCGTTTTTTAATTTTTCAACCTTTGAGATTAAAATAGGCTTATTTTCAATAAAAGCGGTTGCTTGCAGTATTAATCTTTTCCCTTTTTCTCCAAATATATTCTCAACTACATCTTTGTTTTTTATTAGATCATCTAATGTAAAAATGTTATGCTCAAATAATTTTTCCAGTTTTGCACTACCAATTCCACGAAGGAGTGAAAGATTTTTTTCTTTAATTAAAATATTTGTACATTCAAGGTTATATTTACAAAATTTACATTCAGGATTTATTCTGGGGCTTATTTCTTTGTAATTTTTTAATTCTTCAACTATATCAATAAAATCTTTTAGATATTTTTTCCAGGGCATTGTTACGTTGTAATATTTGCTTTTAAAAATAACATTTATTTTCTTTTCTGTGTGTTTTGAAAAAATATACCCATATGCAGCAGATTCTATGTAATGATATTGGTAGAGTTTTTTACCATTTCTATGAGAAATAATATAAATTTCAATGTTATTAGAAATTACTTCTACATTTGAAGCAATAAGCTTAAAATTAAAAAGTTTTGTAGACAAAACTCCCTTTTTAATTTTTCCACCGGTTTTAATTACTTTTTTCGTCTTTTTTTCAAGATAAGGGTCAAGAAAAACTTCTTCTTTTGATTCGTTAAGAAATTTTTTTGGGCAGAATAACAGACTTCTGATTTTTGAAACGCAAAATTGCATTATATCCTCCAATCTAAAAAATATTTCAAAGATAATTATATCACTATGTGTTATAATTTTCTTGGAAAAATTAGGGGAGGTGGAAAAATGGAGTTTATAAATCCAAGCAATGCACCAAAGGCAGTAGGACCTTATTCAATAGCGGTAAAAAGTAATGGCTTTGTTTTTGTATCTGGACAGCTTCCAATAGTTGTTGAAACGGGTGAATTGATAAAAGGGGATATAAAACGTGCAACGGAAGTTATTATAAAAAATATGGATAATATATTAAAAGAAGCAGGAAGCAGCCTTGATAAGTTGGTTAAAGTTAATGTGTATATAAGGGATATGTCAAAATTTTCTGAATTTAATGAAATATATGAAAAGCTATTAAATGGTCACAAACCCGCAAGAGCGGTAGTCGAAGTTTCAAATCTACCAAAAGATTCGGATATAGAAATAGAGGCAATAGCGGAGGTATAATATTGAAGGACTTGTATAAATTGTTATTAAAAGCATACGGTAGTGTTGGGAAGTGGTGGCCGGGGACTTCTGAAGAAATAATTGTTACAGCGGTTTTAACTCAAAATACGAATTGGAAAAATGTTGAAAGAGCAATTGAAAATATTTATAAAAATAAAACTAAAGAAAATTTGCTTGAGTATTTGTATGAATTGCCAGTTGACTATTTAGCAGAGTTAATTAAACCGGCTGGGTTTTATAACTTAAAAGCAAGGCGTTTAAAAAATTTACTTTCATTTCTCAAAGAATATGATTTTGACCTTTCTAAGATAAAAAGATTGGAAAATCTTCGTGAAAAGCTTTTGAAAATAAATGGAATCGGCAAAGAAACAGCCGATTCCATTTTACTCTATGCACTTGAAATACCAGTTTTTGTTGTTGATGCT
Organism: Thermosipho sp. (in: thermotogales); assembly: GCF_020054775.1. Lineage (NCBI taxonomy): Bacteria > Thermotogati > Thermotogota > Thermotogae > Thermotogales > Fervidobacteriaceae > Thermosipho > Thermosipho sp. (in: thermotogales). Next base: position 6,783 of record NZ_JAIHAP010000058.1, read on the forward strand.
TACACAAAAAGACTTTTGAAACGAATGTATAATATTAACCTGTCAGATTATGATAGTGTTCAAAATCTTTTCTACGAAAATTATCCTAAAGATGTCAAATTGTTCCAAGAACTTCACGGGTTAATTGTTGAACACTCAAAAGCGGTTTGTAGAAAAAATCCCATTTGCAGTGAGTGTAAAATTTCCGATAATTGTAAAAAGTCTATTTAACATCGCCTCTTCTAACAAATTGCAAAGTAATGGTTGCTACAAAGAATGATGCTATTGAAAAGTAAAGTAGCGAGTCGTATCCTAAGATGTCTATAAAAAATCCTGCAAGTGGAGGTGCAATTATATTTGCACTCATAGAGAAAAAGTAATAAAGTCCGGTGTAACCACCCAGTTTTTCTTCGGTTGTCATATCTACTACTGTAGGAAGTGAATTTACATTAACCATTCCCCAACCTATTCCACCAAGTGCAAAATAGATAAATAATAAACGAGTTACAAGACTTGTATTGTTTATCATATTTACGCTTGCAATTGATAAGATCGAGATAAGTATTACTATAGCAAGACCAATGGTCATAGTCTTTTTTCTTCCTATCTTTGCTCCGATAAAACCTGCAGGAATGGAAAAGAGCATAAATGTTAGAGAGAAGAAGCCTAGTATAAATGCTCCTGTGCTTTCACTAATTCCTATTCTAAACTTTGCATAACTTGTAAAGAAAGTCTCAAGAGCGTTATATCCAATAAACCAAAAGAGTATGGAAAGTAGAATCATCAAAAGACTTTTTTCTTTTGACAAAAACACTTCTTTTAGATTTACTTTTAACTCTGAAAAACTTTTTGAAAAGACATTGTCTATTTTCTTTTTCTTTCCTTCTTTAATTTTGTATTTTTCATCTTCCTTTATAAATATTACAACAAGCATTAATGCAATTAACATTATTAGTGCACCAAGCCAAAATGGTAAAGCATAGTTTTTGTCGTATAATGGTTTTCCTGCAAAATACGCAAGAAGTGCGCCAAGCCCGCCCATGAAGTTAATTACACCGTTTGCTTGACTTCTATACTTTGGTGGAGTTATATCAGGCATGAGAGCTATAACTGGAGATCTAAATAGGGCCATGAAAAAGTTCATAAAGATAATATTTAACATAAAAAACCATAGAAGGTGCATTTCTCTAGCAAATGGAATTAGTGAGAAAAACAGAGCACCAAGTGGCGCACCAATTAAAATATATGGCATACGCCTTCCAAATCTTGTTCTTGTTTGATCGCTTAATGCGCCGATAAGGGGCAACATAAATATGGCAAAAATATTGTCGATAGTCATTACAAAACCGATGCTGGTTGATGAAAGGGAAAAATCTTTTAAAAAGATAGGGACATAAGCGTTATAAAGTGGCCAGACAATACTTATTCCGAAAAACCCAAAACCTAGTAAGAACAGCTTTTTATAGTTTTTCACACAATCCCCCCTTTGAAAAATTCTATATTATTATATCACAGCTGTGATATAATAATTGTAAATAAGTAAAAAGAGGTGAAAATTATGCTAAATGTAGCTTTAATTGCCCATGATAACAAAAAACTTGACCTAGCAATGTTTGTCAAAGAGTGGAAAAATGTCTTTGAGAAATGCAACCTTTATGCCACAAAGAGCACTGGAAAGATTATTGAACAAAAGATAGGCTTAAAAGTTACAAAGCTTGAGTCAGGCCCGTACGGAGGAGATTTACAAATTGGTTCACTTATAGTGAATGGCGAGATTGATTTTGTTATCTTTTTAAGAGATCCGCTTACCGCACAACCTCATGAACCAGATGTTTCAGCACTTTTGAGGGTATGTGATGTTCACAATATTCCACTTGCAACAAATCTTGCTACTGCAGAAGGGTTAGTTTTAGAGATAAAAAGAAAACTTGAAGGAGGAAAATGATGGTATTTGTTTTCGATATAGATGGAACACTTTTAAAGAGTGATTATACAGTTTCTCAAGAAACAGTAGATGCGATTAAAAGTCTCGAAAGAAATGGCCATACAGTAATATTTGCAAGTGGTAGAATGCTTGTTTCGGTAAAAAAGTTTTTGAAGAAATTTTTTGGAAAAGATTTTCCAGTTATTGCATACAATGGTGGAATGGTATGGATACCTGAAAAAGGTGTGGTATTTGAAAAAAGCGTGGATTTTGACTCAACGAAGAAAATAATAGATTTTTTAAGAGGAAAATCTTTACATAGACAAATATATGTTGATGATAAATTATATGGAGAAGAGGATAATGAATATATAAAGTCTTATGCTAGACATGCAGATGTAGAATATTTTATAGTAGAAGATCTAGTAAAACTATCAAAGGAAAAACTTCCCACCAAAATTCTTTCCATTGCAGATGAAAAAGTACTAGATAATGTTAAGGATGAACTTGATAAAATGAATTTAAACGTTGATATATTTAAAAGCATGAATATATTTTTAGATATAGTTCCAAAAAATGTAAATAAGGCTGAAGCCTTAAAGTATTTAATAGATAAGTTAAACTGCAGAGATCAAAAGATAGTGGTTTTTGGTGATAATCACAACGATATTGGAATGTTTAAAATAGCTGATTTTTCAGTGGCAGTAGAAAACGCTGTTGAAGAACTTAAAAAGGAGGCAGATTATATTGCGCCATCGAATGATGAAGATGGTGTTTATGTTGCTCTTTCTAATCATTTTTCAGACATTATTTCCGGCTAACATTGCAAAAATACCTTTAAATGATATTTTAAAAGATGTTTCACTTTTGTGCCTTGGAAGTCTTGGTGATCTTACTCTTTCGTATGATGCAGGATTTGCGGCAGGTTATCTTTTAAAACAGCAAGGATATGATGCGTATGTCGTTGGTACTTTAGATACATTAAGTAAGGATGACAAAGATCCTTTAAATAGAGTAAATGTTTCTGCATTCATTACAGCTCATGTATATTCTCTTTTTGCAAGAGGACTTGCAACGGCTGGAATAATCCCAATATTTGATGGTACAATACTTGATAAGGAAGTTGTTGTGTCTTTAAACACTAGGGATGCAACTTATCCAATAGTTGTTGACAGTGAAGTGAAAAAAAATTTATTAAGTGAGTTAGGCTATAACGGAAGTGTATTTTTAAGTAATGAGATTGGAAAATATATAGATGGTATAAAGTTATCTTGGAAAATAACAAATGTTGATGTGGAAAGTATAAGAAAGAAAATTCTAAAAAATTCAATTGTTAAGCTTTCAGACGAGAAAGAAATACATATAAATCAGCCGTTTGTTGAATCAGGACTTTTAGTTTTTTCAAATGATCCAGAGATTTTAAGATTTGCTAAAGATATATTGGATGGATATGAGAACGCACTTGGAAGAAGGCCTTGGTGAGAAAAATAATGGGAGGTGGATTTTGTGTGGGTATACATTAAAAATCTGAAGGATCATATTGGAAAAGAAGTGGAGCTTAGAGGTTGGGTTTGGAGAAGTAGAAGTAGTGGAAAAATTGCATTTATTAATATGAGGGATGGTACAGGAATAGTACAAGTGGTTGTTGAAGCATCTTCAGTTGATGAAGAAACTTTTAAAAATGCAAGAAAACTTAGAATGGAATCATCTCTGATTGTTAGAGGAACGGTGAAAAGTGAAGAGAGGGCACCAGGTGGAGTAGAGATTCATGCAAAAGAGGTAATTCCAGTTCAAATTCCAACTGAGGATTTTCCAATTAATAAGCCTGATCATAGTATTGATTATCTGATGGAACACAGACACTTATGGCTCCGCTCTAGAAGGCAGATGCATATTTTAAATATAAGGGATGCAGTTTTAAAAGCTATTAGAAAATTCTATTGGGAAAATGATTTTGTTCAGGTTGATACACCTATTTTCACTGGTGCAATCGGTGAATCTGCAGGTAACCTTTTTGAGATAGATTATTTTGACTATGGAAAGGTATATCTTGCACAAACTGGGCAGCTTTATTTAGAGGCTGCATGTATGGCTCTTGGAAGAGTATTTAATTTAGGGCCAACATTTAGGGCTGAAAAGTCAAAGACAAGAAGACACCTTATAGAATTTTGGATGAATGAAGCCGAGGTTGCATATTTTGAGCATGAGGATAATCTTAAATTGCAGGAAAATCTTGTTAGCTATATAGTAAAATACGTTCTTGAAAATGCAAGAGAGCATCTTGAAGCTTTAAATAGAGACATTTCAAAACTTGAAAAGATTGAACCACCTTTCCCAAGGATTACTTATACAGAGGCTGTTAAAATGCTCCAAAAGAAAGGATACGATATTGAGTGGGGAGACGATTTTGGTGGAGATGAAGAAACTGAGATCGCAAAGCAATTTGATAAACCTGTGTTTGTGACACATTATCCAAGAAAGGCAAAGGCATTTTACATGCAGCCAGATCCGGATAACCCAGACGTTGTATTGTGCGATGATTTGATTGCACCTGAAGGATATGGTGAAATAATAGGTGCTTCACAAAGAATTCATGATTACGATCTTTTGGTTGAAAGATTGAAAGAATTTAACCTTCCTGTTGAATCATACGATTGGTATTTAGATTTAAGAAAGTTTGGATCGGTTCCTCACAGTGGGTTTGGACTTGGTGTTGAAAGGACAATTGCATGGATAGCTGGTCTTGAACATATTAGAGAGGCTATACCATTTCCTAGAACTTTATATAGGGTGCATCCATAAATTAAAGGGGGAAATCCCCCTTTAATTTTACCATTAAAGCATATAAACTTCTTTGTATTTTTCGCTTACATAGTCTATGAAATACTGTGGATTAAGCGTTTCGCCAGTTACCATCTTTATTAACTCCATTGGCTGATATACCTTTCCTTTTGAATGAATTTTTTCTCTGAGCCAGTTTAAAATGGGTTTAAATTCTCCATTTTCAACTTTTTGGTAAAAGTCTGGAATATCTTTTTTCATTTGTTTAAATATTTGTGCTGCATAAAGATTTCCAAGCATGTATGATGGGAAATATCCAAATGAGCCGTGTGCCCAATGGACGTCTTGGAGTACTCCTTCGCTGTCATTTTTAGGTGAGATACCTAAATATTCTTTCATCTTTTCATTCCAAATTAAAGGTAGTTCATCGACATTTATTCTGTCGTTAATTAATGCTTCTTCTATCTCAAACCTTATCATAATATGAAGGTTGTATGTTACCTCATCAGCTTCAGTTCTTATTAGTGATCTTTCTACCTTGTTTATTGCT
>NZ_JAIHAP010000059.1:0-11671 GCF_020054775.1 Thermosipho sp. (in: thermotogales)
AGATATTTTGTGGTATGAAAGGTACTGATAAAAAATATCTTCTAAATCCTTGATAGGAGGAGAAAGTTTTAAAGTTGTTCCTTCTCCAATATAATAACGCTCACCAAGCTTTACCCAAATAACCTTTTTTGGAACCTTTACAAAAACTATTTTATCTCCGTCCCTGTAATAAACTTCTTCGTATCTAACCATCTGTAATTTGTCCTCGTTATATTCAAAAGTAAGTCTTAGAGCATGATAACTAATAGCAAAAATAAAAGAAACAAATAGTAAAAAGGAAAAAGAATATAATTTTCTCACAATTTCACCTCTTATAATCCATCACTTACAAGGCTTATATTTAAAATTGGTTCAAAATCTTTTACTACATAATCTTGACTTTGTTGCTGTTCATACGTATAAAGTTGATTCTGAGGTCTTTTGATGTCAAACGTGAAAAATGAAACTGTTACAGCAGCTCCAACTATGATCAAGACTAAGGATGACTTTTTCAATCTGCTCATTAGTCTTTTCCTCTTAATACTTTTTATTATTCTATCTTCAAGTAGGTCACCTGGTTTATACATTGTCTCAATTTTAACAATAGATATTATTTCTTTGTACTTTTCCTCGTTCATGCTATACCTTCCTCCTCAAGTATCTTTTTAAACTTCTCTCGTGCGTTGTGTAATCTGCTTTTCACCGTTCCTTCCGGTATTCCTAGAATCTCTGCAATTTCTGAGTAAGAAAGTCCATCAATATCTCTCATCCTAATTAATACCCTTTCTTTTTCGGATAGTTTTTCAAGTGCTTTTAGAATCTTTTCATATAAAATTTCCTGGGTAACTTCTTTTTGGACGTCCGTTTCTTTATCTGGAATATCTATTTCCACATCATCTTCACTGTTGTTATTTTCAACACTGAAAGTTTTTTCATTTTTCTTTTTGTATTTTTCATACAGTGTATTACATACATTTACTGTGATTCTATATATCCAAGTTGAAAGAGAAGAATCTCCTTTAAACTTTTTAATACCCTTGTATATTCTCAGCATCACTTCTTGGATAACATCATCTACATCATCTGTTCCAAAATAACTTCTTGCAAACGCACCAATTTTTGGAGCATACTCTCTATACAGTCTTCTGTAAGCCCATTCTTCCCCTTTTTTTAAAGCTTTTATAAAATTTTTCTCATCGCTCCACACTATTTGACCTTCCCTTTTATTTGAATGTTCATTTGAAAAATTCAAGCATTTCACCACCTGAAATCTCTCTAAATTCTAAAGCGTCTAAAAGGGCTTTTCCCTCATAGCAGTTGTTAAAGTATACATATTTTGGACCTTCAAAGTCTTTTATATCTTTGTATATTTTAACAAGCTCTTGCCTTGAATATTTGTAATTATACCTTTTTTTGCATCTTCTTCAAACCACATTTTATTTCTTCCATGGAGTCTTACATACAACCTTTCTTTTGCTTTTACAACAAATGGTAAGAAATCTTTTAGTGGTGGTTGGTCAATAGTAACTATTTCAAAATCATCAGTATTAAAATCAATCCAAGAAATATGCCGTAATTCAACAAACAGATTATTGAACTTTCTTGAAATTTTATAGAGAAATCTTTCGTTTTCATCGGTTCTTTTAAAAGAAAAAGGAAACTGTGCAAGATATCCAATAAGTCTTTTTTCTTCAACCATTGGTTTTGTGGCATCTAAGAATTTATCTACATATGAAAGATCATGTTCATGTGTAATTTTCCCGTATAACTTTATTGAAAAGTAGAAATTACGCGGAGTATTTCTTAGCAGTGATACTATCGTCCTAAATCCAGGCATCTTGTAGTAGGTATAATTTAACTCCACGGTGTTAAATTTATATTTACCTATGTAATATTTTAGCATTTCATTTTTCTTTATGTTTGGATCATAGACTTTACCAATCCAATCATCGAACTGAAATCCACTAGTACCAACGTATATCATCTTCCAACTCCATATTCTAGGTGTTCAACAAGATGAAATGGAATATCATCAATAAAGCTTTTGCCACGTCTAATAATGTAATCATTTCCGTAAAAGATTCTTGATGAACCTCCAGCGCTGTAGATTATATAGAGAAAATCTTTTGCACGAGTAATTGCAACGTAGAACAATCTTTCTTCTTCGTCTAATGCTCCATCTTTTAAACTCATTATGTGTGGAAAATCCCCTGGATTTACACTTAAAATGAATACTACTTTCCATTCAAGACCTTTAGCTTGGTGTACAGTTGTTAAAGTTACTTTTTCGGTTTCCTTATCAGATTTACCTTCTTGTGCTATCTCATAACTTTCACTTACAAGTATATCAGATAGAAAGTTTTCAGGTGTTTCATAGAATGAGGCCATTTCTATTAGTCTTACTACGTCTTCTTTTCTGTCCCTTGCATCGTCAAATATTTCTTCCATCTTTTCCTCGTAGAATTCCTCATAGAAAATTTTAATTCTTTCCCCTGGATTTTTAATTTCTTGTGATTTTAATATGATTTCTTTTATTTTGTTAAAGTCAGAGCTTTTTTCTTTGATCTCGTTAAATGCATCTAGTCCTTTAGATGCAAGTTTTTCAGATATATTGTTTGATTTTATTTTTCCTATTCCTTTTGCAAGTTTTAGTAATCTTATCCAGGATATTTTTTCTTCATAGTTTACAGAAACTTTTAAGAATGCAAGACAATCTTTTACGTGTGCTGTTTCTGTAAATCTTAGACCAGAATAAAGTTTGAATGGTATACCATGTTTTGATAGTTCAAGTTGAAGTTCAAGTGAGTGAGAATGGGCTCTATAAAGTACGGCTATATCGTTTAGAGAGACACCTTGCTTGTTGTAGTTTAGTATTTCATTTGCCACAAAATCAGCTTCGTCGTAGTGGTCAAACACCTGTACTAAAAATGGTTTTACTCCTGTACTTCTTTTTGCACGCAACGTTTTGTGTATGGAGTTTTTTGGAAGCATTTCATTTATAAGGTTTACTATCTCTTGTGAGCTTCTATAGTTGGTTTGAATCTTGAATATTTTTGCCTCTTTTTGAAAGTCAAGTACATTTTCAAAGCGCGCACCTCTGAACGAGTATATACTTTGTGCGTCATCTCCAACAACCATGAGATTTCCATGTACTTCTGAAAGTAAGTTTACAATTTGAAATTGAACTATGTTAGTGTCTTGAAATTCGTCAACAAGTATCCATTTATATCTGTTTGATTCTTTTAATCTAATTGCTTTGTTGGTAGATAGAATTTGTAAGGTGTTAATTAAAAGATCGTCATAGTCAACCGAATTTTGCTGCATTTTTTCTTGTTGATATTTTATTAGGATCTGTTCTATTAAGCTTTCTTGTTCTAGATATCTTGGATTGTATTTTGCAATAGCTTCTCTTAGAGAACATAGAGTGTTATTCATATAGGAGTTTATGATTAATAGTTGCTTTGCATTTGGAACAGTTTTGCTTTCAGATTTTGGAATTATTTGACTTCTTGCACTTTCCATTACATCTTTTGCATCTTCACTGTCTAGTATTGTAAAGTTTGGTTTTAGTCCTATTATTGTTCCGTATTTTCTTAGAAATAAATTGCATATATGGTGGAATGTTCCTGAAGTGATTCCATCAAGTGTAGAACGTGAAACAAGTTTTGCTCTCTGTAGCATTTCTTTTGCTGCTGCTTTTGTAAATGTAACAAGTAGTATTTCAGAAGGTTTTACACCGGAAGATATTAAGTGGGCTATTTTGTATGTTATCACCCTTGTTTTTCCACTTCCTGGTCCTGCGATTACAAGTGTTTTTCCTTTCGAGTTTACGACCGCTTCATATTGTTCATCGTCAAGTTCGGCTTTAAAATCTATCATTTTTTCATTCCTTTCTTTTATTATTTATTTTTTAGTAGTAATAATAATATATACTAAAAAAGTGGAAAGTTATCTTGAAAAAATTGCATTTATTTGGCATGAATATTTGATTTGTAACTTTCCAAATTTTTGAAAGAAAATTAACCACCGCCTGGAAATAAGTTTTAAAAGTATAGTTTTTTCAGTACTTTTAATGGTAAGAAGTTATACATTGTCTTAAATATTATAATCGATTCAATTGCGTTTTAAATTAGGTGGTAAGAAATTCTCATTTTTGTAAGTAAAATTTCTTACCGCTGGTAAGAAAAACTATATATAGTGTGATTTATTTTCCAAATACCAATATGTAGTAATATAACTTTCCAAATTTTTAACCAATAAGTATTAAACCTTTTTCAATATAAGCCTTTGCAAGAGTTAACATTTGACCCCAACCAAAAGCACATCCGTACCTAATTTCAAGCTCATCAGTATTTTTTACCAATGTATGATCTATTATCGTTATGTATGTTCCGCCATCTACACTTTCTTGAAATTTCATAGTAACCTTGCTTCTAAATCCGTCTTCGTATTCGTACCACCAAAACTCCCAAAGTTTTTCGGGAATTATTTCAACAGTATATCCATTATCAGTTACAACTTCACCGTTGGTAAGTCTTTTCCATCTAAAGGATATCTTTCCACCATCTTTAACTTCCATTTTCATACCATCTGTAAACCATGGATCCCAACCGTTTTCGTTTACAAAAACTTTCCAAACTTTATTTTTTGGAGCATTTATGTATTCTACAAACTTCATTGGTGGCAGTTTTAACATTTTTTACCCCTTTCTAATTGAAAGCAATACTCCAAGTACTATCGATAGCATTGCAGCTGTTAAAACGCGATATTCAGGTGGAAGAAGGAAAGTTATAGTGTGAGCCGGAATCCAGAAAAATGGTATTGTTTTTAAAATAACAAAACCAAAGAATTTTTGCCAGTCTATGTAATCTACTACACTTGAAAATTTAATTGAAAATATATTAGCGATTTTTCCCTTTCCAAGGTCTATATACGTATCGGTAATTCTGTGAAATGCCATAAATGTTGGTGCAAAAATTAGATTCATTAATGCACTTGTGAAAAATGCATGGAGAATTTTATTATTTCCAGGTAAAAGTCCTTTTTTCATTACCACATCTGTTCCGCTTGCAAAAAGTTCAAACACAAGAACAAAACACATACCTAGAAAACCCCATACCAAGAATCTGTAGAATAGACCATATGGTTTTAAATATTTTCCCTTTTGAAGCCTTATTGAAAGTAGTTCACCCATGGTTGCAAGTATGGAAACCTTTAAAAATCCCATAAAGTAAGGATGGGCTCTGTTTAATGCAATGTAAACTTGATGTGTTGGTTTAAAGACGAGCAGAAAAACTATTAGTGAAAATAGTCCTAACCATATAAAATCTCCTTTTTTCATATAATCCTCCTTTTCTATTTACTATGTTTCTCTTATTATTATCTCAGGCTTAAATGCAACAGTTTGTTTTTTTCTTGTAAAACCTTTAATTCTTCTTAAAAGTAATTCTCCTGCACTTTTTCCCATTTCAACTATTGGTTGTTTTATAGTTGTAATATTTAAGATATTAGAGAGTGTGAGGTTGTCAAAACCACACAGATGAAAGTCTTTCTTTGGTACAAAACCTTTTATTCTTGCAAATTCTATTACTGGAAAGGCAAAATAATCGGTTGTAGTGAAAATAATAACCTTATTAGAGCGAGTAAATATTTCTTTTGCAACATTAAAAGCTTCTAGCCAATCTAATTCAATTTCAAAGATCCTTTCTATGGTTCTGCCCTTTTTTTCTACAGATTCAATAAAGCCACTTACCCTTTCTTCGAAAACGGTACTTTCTAGTTTTGACTTTCTTCTATGAGTAATTACAAAGATATCTCCTTCAAAATTTGAAAGGTAATCACCTGCTATCATACCGCCGTAAAAGTTGTCAATGATAACAGAGTCATACTTTTCAGAATCAAATTCAACGGAAACAACAGGAACGTTTTTTGGTATATATTGTTGGAGAAGTCTATCAACATTTAGTGCATCTATAATAACTCCATCGGTTCCAAGAACAAAGTCAGAACTTTCCCTTACAAATTTGTATCTATTTTCACTGTATAATGGATAGACAAATGATGTGTATCCTTCTTTTTCAAAAATTTCATCTATACCAGAAAGTAGTAGTTGATGAAATTCTCCAACCATTTGTGGAAATATTGTTGTAATTATTTTTGTATGTCCACTTGAAAGTCTTCTTGCATGTGGGTTTGGCATGTAGCCGAGTTCTTGTATTACTTTTAGCACATGTTCCTTTGTTCTTTGATTAACGTGTGGACTGTTATTTATAACTCTTGATACTGTTCCAACACCAACTCCAGCTTTTCTTGCAACATCTTTTATAGTAACACTTCTTTTTTTCATTTTAATATCCTCCTTAACATATCAAATGCGTGTAAAGTTGAGCGATTTCTAATTGTTTGTCTGTTTCCTTTAAAGTAAAATCTTTCAGTCATGAATATGTCATTTTCCCTTGAGTATGCACAGATCCATACTGTACCAACAGGCTTTTCTTTTGTACCGCCTGTAGGACCAGCGATTCCTGATATTGCAACTGAGTAGTCTGTATCTAATAATTTACTTACTCCTTTTGCCATTTCTTCTACGCATTCTTTACTTACCGCTCCAAATTTTTCGAGTGTCTTTGGATTGACATTTAAGAGTTTTTGTTTTACTTCATTAGAATATGCAACAATTGAGCCTTTAAAAACTTTTGAAACTCCGGAAAGATTTACAAAATTGGCGGAAACAAGTCCACCAGTACATGATTCTGCAAATGAGACGGTTTTATTTTTTGAAAGCAGCTTTTCAAATACTATTTCTTCAATAGTTTTGTCATCGAAAGCATAAATATAATCTTTAAGTTTTTCACTTAACATATTAACTATTTCATCTACAAGTGCTTTTTCACCTGTAAATCTTAATTCTACACCGCTAGTATGACTTGCCATTGTCGCTACATTTACCTCTTTATACTTGTAAATTATATCTTTGTATTTTTCTACAAGAACTGCTTCTGGAATATTTATGGTTTTAATTCTTCTTTGGTAAATTTTATTTTCTTTTTCGATGAGGTTTAGTGCCTTTTCAAATATAGGTATCATTTCAACAGGAGGACCGGGAAGTATTAAAATTGTACTTTTTGGAGTTTTTAAAAGCATTCCTGGTGCTGTACCAACTGGATTTTCTAAGACTGTAGCACCTTCAATTACCATCGCTTGTCTTTCTACTATTTTCGGTACATAACTGTGAAACTTTTTTGCCTTTTCAATAATTTTTTTTGATAAATTTTCATCAAGAATAAGGTTTTTTTCAAGAGCTTTTGAAACAGCCTCACGTGTTAAATCATCTTCCGTTGGTCCAAGTCCGCCAGTTGTTACTACAAGGTCGGTTGTTTCAAGAGAATCTTTTATTTCTTTTACTAGCAAATCTAAATCATCTGGAAGGGTTTTGATAATTTTTGTTTTATAGCCGTATTCTAAGAGCTTTTTTGAGATATATTTTGAATTTGTGTCTACTATAATTCCTTCGACAAGTTCATTACCAATTGCTATTATTGATGCAGTTTTCATAGTTTCACCTCTTTTTTGGAACGTTTCCAAATATATGATACCACAAAAAAATAGAAGCTGTAACTTTAAAGAAACACGAATTATAACAAAAAATAGTAAAATCTAAATAAAAGGAGGGATAATATGCCTCAAAGGTTTATTGTTGTCACAGGTGGGGTATTAAGCGGAATTGGTAAAGGTATATTTTCTGCATCTCTTGCGAGAATATTAAAAGACAGTGGGGTAAATGTTAATATATTAAAAATTGATCCATATTTAAATGTCGATGCTGGTACGATGAATCCAAATCAGCATGGAGAAGTATTTGTAACTGATGATGGATATGAGGCAGATCTTGATCTTGGACATTATGAAAGATTTCTTGGAATTAATGTTTCAAGAAAAAATAATATAACAGCTGGACAGATATATTATTCTGTAATAAAGAGGGAAAGAGAAGGGAAGTATTTAGGTTCAACTGTTCAGATAGTTCCACATGTTACATCCGAGATAAAAGATAGAATTAAGACTATGGATGGCGATTTACTTGTGATTGAAATTGGCGGGACTGTTGGAGATATAGAAGGAGAAGTTTTTTTAGAAGCAGTTAGAGAGCTTGCTTTTGAAATTGGAAGAGAAAAATTTCATTTTGTGCATGTAACTTACGTTCCATATTTAAGAACCACAAACGAGTTTAAGACAAAACCAACTCAGCAATCTGTTCAGCTTCTAAGAAGGATAGGTATCCATCCAGATACTATTATAGTTAGAACAGAAATGCCTATAGATGCAAATAGTTTATTTAAAGTTTCTTTGTTTAGTGGAGTTCCAAGAAATAGAGTTATAAATCTTCCAGATGCATCTAATGTATATGAAGTTCCAGATGTTCTTCATTCTTTGAATCTTCACAAATTAATCGCTAAAGAGCTTGGTCTTGATATAAATGATAGTTTTAATTGGAGTTATCCCAAGTCTTTTGAACTCTTGAAAATAGGTATAGTTGGTAAATATCTGGGAACAGATGATGCTTACAAGAGTATAATTGAATCTATATATCTTTCAGGTGCTCAAAAACCTATAGTTATTGACGCACAAGAACTTGAAGATATGACGGATGAGCAAATCAAAAACTATTTAGATGATTTTGACGCATTGATTATTCCAGGAGGGTTTGGTAGAAGAGGAATAGAAGGAAAGATAAAAGCAATAAAATATGCAAGGGAAAATAAAAAACCAATTCTTGGAATTTGTCTTGGAATGCAGCTTATGGCTATAGAATTTGCTAGAAATGTTGGAAAATTAGAAGGTGCAAACTCTACAGAATTTGATGAGAATACCCCATACCCAGTAGTCAATATGATGGAATCACAAAAAGAGGTATTAAATCTTGGTGGGACAATGAGGCTAGGTGCACAAAAGACACAAATTATGAAAGGAACTCTTTTAAGTAGAATTTATGATGGACAAGAGGTTGTGTATGAAAGACACAGACACCGCTACGAAGTTGATGCAGAAGCATTTCCTCAATTATTTAAAAATCCAGGAGAAGAAGGTTATAAACTAACAATATCAGCAAGATCTGATTTTGTTGAAGCAGTTGAACTTGATGATCATCCATTCTTTGTAGGTATTCAATATCACCCAGAATATAAATCAAAAGTTGGAAAACCTCACCCTATTTTTAAGTGGTTAGTAAAGGCCGCAGGAGGCAAAATAAATGATTGATTATCATATACACAGTAATTTTTCTCCAGATTCAAATTCAAGTGTAGAAGATATTGTAAAATATGCAAGAGAAAAGAATTTGAAGGTTATAATTACGGATCATTACGAGGCAGTTGAAAAGGATCATAACTTTAAATTTGATGTAAAAAGCTATAAAGAAGCAATGAAAAAATATGGACTTTTAGTTGGAGTAGAGTTTGGATGGGATGGTAAATCAAAAATTGACATAGATTTAAAAGAATTTGATTTTGTTATATTATCATACCATGCGTATAAGGAGTATGATGATATTCAAAAGATGTATGAAAATTATTTAAAGGATTTGTATAATATAATCGAAGTTGTCAATGATTTTCATGTATTAGGTCATCTTGATTTTCCTAGAAGGTTTGTAAAAAATAATGAGCCATTTTCAAAAAAATTATATCCATTGATCTCGGAAATTTTTAAGAAAATTATTAAAGAAGGAAAGATATTAGAAGTTAATACTTCTGCAATATACAGATACGGTGAACCAAACCCTTCGTATGATATTTTAAAACTTTATAGAGACCTTGGTGGAAAATATGTTACAATAGGTTCTGACGCTCACAGATTGGAAGATGTAGGAAGAGGTATTTATGATACTTTAGGTAATTTGAAAGATTTGGGTTTTGAATATATAATGGTATTAAATGATGGAAAATGGGATATGGAGAAAATTGTCTAAAAATAAAGAGGAGGAGGAGAAAGTATGATTGATGCAAAACTTGTTAAGGAATTAAGAGATAGAACAGGTGCTGGAATGATGGATTGTAAAAAGGCACTTGAAGAAGCAAATGGAGATATGGAACAAGCTATTGAAATCTTAAGAAAGAAAGGTATTGCAAAGGCAGCAAAGAAAGCTTCAAGAGAAACTGGCGATGGAATTATCGCAGCTTACGTTCATTTTAACAAAAGAATTGGTGTCTTAGTTGAATTAAATTGTGAAACAGATTTTGTTGCAAGAACAGAAGACTTCCAAGAACTAGGTAACAAAATTGCAATGCACATTGCAGCAATGTCACCAAGATGGGTAAGAAGAGAAGATGTCCCACAAGAAGTTATTGAAAAGGAAAAAGAAATCTATAGAGACCAATTAAAAGATTCTGGAAAACCAGAACATGTTATTGAAAAAATCGTAGAAGGAAAATTAAACAAATTCTTTGAAGAAAATTGTTTGTATGAACAAAAATTTGCATTTGATGAAGATAAAACCGTTGAAGAATTAATTAAAGAATCTATTGCAAAGATAGGAGAAAACATAAGAGTTTCAAGATTTGTAAAATATACAGTTGGTGAATAATTTCAAAATTAACTTTACAAAAAAAATATATTTTAAAGATTGTTTTAATATAACACAAATTTTTATAAAGGTTTAAACCTTAGGAGTTGATTATAACAAATAAATCTCCCCGTCCTTGATTATTAGGATGGGGAGATTTACTTTGGATTATAACTATTGTTTTTTTTTTTAAAAAGAATTTTTAAACTTTAAGCGTTTTTACCTGTTCAACTAGGTTATTTGCTAAAGCGGTTAATTCTTGAGAAGATACACTTATGTCTTGGCTTGCATATGCAAGTTGTTTTACAGCTTCCATCATTTCTTCTATCTGTTGTGCTATCATTAAAATTGATTGAGATGACATATCCATTGCACTACTTATTTCTTGTGCTGCTGCTCCCTGTTTTTTCAGAACTTGCTGCTAAGCTTTCTATTTCTGTTGACATTCTTGTTACTTTGTCTGTAATCTTATCAAACTGTTCTACTACTGTTTCTGATTTTATATTAATATTTTCAACTAGCTTAACGACATCTTTAGTTGCTTATCTGCGTTAATTGCACCTTGGCTTATCTGTCCTAATATTTGTTCTATTTGATTTGTTGCTGCTTTACTTTCTTCTGCAAGTTTTCTTATTTCATCTGCAATTACATCAAATCCTATTCCGGACTACCCCACTATTGCTACTTCTATATCTGCATTTAAAGCGAGCAAGTTTGTTTGCTCTGCTATTGAATTGATTGTTTCAAATATTTGTCCTATATTCTTTGCTTGTTCATTCAAATTGTCAACTATATTAGCAGTTTTCTCTCCTCTTTCTTTTGCTTGTCGTAATCACCCCATAGAAAATTTGGAGAAAAAATAAGAAAATGATATCATTAAATTAAAGAGATGAAAGGGGTGTTTTATATGAGAAAAAGGGAAAAATATTCTTCTGATTTTAAACTTCAAGTTGTTAAGGAATACCTTAATTCTGATAAATCTCAAAACGATATTTGTTCCGAATATAATATTTCTCAATCTGCCTTTTCTAGATGGGTTAAAAAATATGAGGAATCTGGTTATGACGATAATGTCTTCAATTCTAAAAAAGGAAGACCTAAATCTATTATTTCTGATATTTCTAAGGTTCC
>NZ_JAIHAP010000060.1:0-11437 GCF_020054775.1 Thermosipho sp. (in: thermotogales)
TGCGTTGAAATACAGAAGTCCGCGGGAGGTATATGAAGAATATCTAAGTTTTACAAAAGTTTCGTAATTTCTGTCCAATTTTTCGGGGTGCATTACAAGATCTGTTAACTAATTTGTACAACAGAAGAGAATTTAATCAAAAATTTCCAAAAGATTTTTCCTTATCAAAAAGAGAAAACATGTACCTCAATTTTGCAATTATAGATATTTATCACTTCAAAAAAATAAATGATTGCCATGGGCATCTTGCAGGTGATACTTGTCTGAAAAACTTTCAGAAATTTTCAAATTAAGCTTTCAAAGAATTTCAGATAACATTTTTAGATACGGAGGCGAAGAATTTGTAATATATTACCTCTCACAGAATAAAGAAAACTTCTTTGAAATTCTTGAAAACCTTAGAAAGAAAGTAAAAAAAAACACCAATACTAATTGATGGAAAAAACATTCAACTTACAATTAGTATTGGTGCTATAAGTCAAGTTCCACGAGAAAAAGATTATAAAAACATTATTAAAAAAGCTGATAACAACTTATACATTGCCAAAAATTTAGGGAGAGATAGAACAATTATTAATCAATGACTTCCATGGAAAAATCAACATATTGAACTTCACTGGTTAATTTTCCTATTGAGATAACATCAACGCCCTTTATTAAATATTCATCAAGATTTTTCTCGTTAATTCCACCAGAAACTTCTATTATTATATCCTTCCTTTTTTCTTTAATAATTTTAATAGCTTCTTTTATGTCTTCTGGCGAGAAGTTATCAAGCATAATAATATCTACTTCTAAATCAAGACATTCTCTCAATTCTTCAAAATCTTCTACTTCTACTTCTATTTTTGATGTAAAGGGTTTTATAACTTTTACGGCTTCTACAGCCTTCCTTATACTTTTATATATCTTCTTATGATTATCTTTTATCATTACAGTATCAGAAAGATTCAATCTGTGAGTATTACCTCCTCCATGTAAAACTGCAATCTTTTGCAGATCTCCAACAAAAGGTATAGTTTTCCTTGTAGCAGCAATCACAATATTATATTCTTTTGCTTTTTTAGACAGCTTAGCTACTTTTGTTGCAACACCACTCATAAGTGAAAGAAGATTTAGTACACTTCTCTCAATTACCAATAAGTAATATGCATCTCCCATTAACGTAAAAATTATACTATTTTTATTTACATACATTCCATCTTCATATTTTGTTTCAAATTCTATATTAAATCTTTTAAAAACTTCTTTTACAAGTTCAAGCCCAGATAAAACCGCGGAATCTTTTAAAATTATAATAGATTTTGCAACTTTCCCTTTTAAAGGATAAGCTGAAAAATCAATAAGGCCTTCATCCTTTCTTATCCATTCAATAATCTTTTCTACCATAAATTATGCCTCCATTAGCTCAAACATCTTTTTAATAGGCAAGACTGCCTTATCTGCAATTTCTTTATCAATTTCTATTTCAAACTCCTCATTTTCCAAAGCTTTTAAAACATTTTTGAGTGTATTTTTCTTCATGTTATTGCAAATAGCTGCATCTACTGGTATAAATTCTTTCTCTTTATACTTATTTTTTAATTTATTAACCATATCTTTTTCTGTAACAATTATGAATTTTTTATCTTCAACTTCTCCAGGAATTTTTTCCATTTGAGAAGTACTACCTATATAATCAGATATTTTTTGAATTTCTTCAGGAACCTCCGGATGTGAAATTACCTTGGCATCTGGATACTTCTGTTTTAATTTTAAAACATCATCAATCTTTATATAATTATGCACATAACAGTAGCCAGTTTCTCCAGGTACAGGAATAACTTTTTTACCAGTTTTTCGGGCTACATATGCTGCAAGATTTTTGTCAGGCCCAAAAAGAACTACATCGCTATTTAATTTTTTAACTATCTCTACTGCATTAGCAGAAGTACATGCAACGTCTGCATACATTTTTGATTTCATCGTACTATTTACATAAATAACAAATGGCGCGTTATATTTTTTCTTAGCTTCAATAATCATTTCTGGCTCCAAAGAATTTGCCATAGGACAAGTTGCTGCTTTCACTGGAACTATAACCTTTTTCTCTGGATTTAACATTTTTATAGTTTCTGCCATAAAATCTACACCCAAAAACAAAATTTTTTCAGCATTAAGTTTAGTAGCAAGTCTTGCAAGCTGCAATGAATCACCTAAGTGATCTGCAATTTCTTGTATTTCTTTTATTTGATAGTTATGTGCCAAAATCATATAACCTTTTTCTTTTGCAAGCTTTCTGATCTTTTCCTGTATTTTCTCCATTTTCTATCCTCCTATCTTAACATTTTCAAAATTTTTCTTTATTAATGCTGCAAGAGATAATGGCGCTAATAAACTTGTTTTTGGATTATTTGAAGGATTATTTGAAAAAATAAATTTATAATTCCCAACACTTGATACAACTTCAACTTCATGAATATTCTTTTCTACTTTTGGATCAGAATAAATTTCAACATGAACTTTTCTAAAATCTCCCACAGAAAGGGCAAGGGTAACAGAAACATTTGTATTTTTTGGAAATCTCTTAATTGCCTCTATACTATCTCCACTAAAAATTAACACCTTTTCTTTATCGTCCCTTGAAAAAGCTTTAGGAGGTTTGCGAGTTCTTAAAACAACCTTTTCAATATATTCCTTTATTGCATTAATTACATCTATTCCACCTATTGCTCCAGAAGGAATATAAATCTTAGAAGTTGAATTTTTTAACAATCTAAAAAATTCATTCCTAAAATTTTCATCAGCAAAAGCACCTGTACTCAAAATGTAAAAGTCCTTATTTGAAATAATTATGTCTCTATAATATTCTTTTACCGCCTCAACAGATGCACATTCAACTACAAATGAACAATCATTTGGAATTAAAAATTTTTCAAGTTTTTTCCCATTAGAACTTGCGACATTTTTCTCATCAAAGTAATAAAAATCTTGAATATAACCTTCCAGCTCTTTTAAAATAACATTTGCTGCATTTCCAAATCCTAGAAATAATGGCTTCATTCTCAACACCTCCATTTTTAATTTTACACTTGTAAATTACATCTGTCAATATAATAAAAAAATAAAAGGCGCTCGAAAACGAGCGCCAATTTTAGAATAAAAAATTCTTATGCAAGCATTTGTTTCATATCATCTTCAACAGTTGAAATTGTTGAAATATTGAATTTTTCTACAACAACATTCAAAACATTTTTGGAAAGAAATGCGGGAAGTACTGGTCCAAGTTTTATCTTTCTAACTCCAAGATAAAGTAGTGCGAGTAAAACTGCTACAGCTTTTTGCTCATACCAAGCAATGTTATATTCTATTGGAAGTTCGTTAATATCATCTACATTTAATATTTCCTTAAGTTTTAATGCAGTAACCGCTAAAGAGTATGAATCGTTACATTGTCCTGCGTCCAAAACTCTAGGAATTCCATCAATATCTCCTAAATCAAGCATGTTATATCTATACTTTGCACATCCTGCTGTAAGAATGACAGTATCTTTTGGTAATTTTAGTGCAAATTCTGTGTAATATTCTCTTGCTCTCAATCTTCCATCACAACCTGCCATTACAAAGAATTTTTTTATTTTTCCTTCGTTTACAGCTTTTAAAACTGAATCTAATACCTTCTCTACCTGATTTCTTGCAAAACCTATAATAATTTTCTTCCCTTTTCTCTCTGGTATTGGTCCTAGTTCAAGAGCTTTTTTTATTACAGGCGTAAAATCTTTTGGTTGTCCATCAACTCTATTTGGAATATGAGATACTCCATCAAAGCCAACTAGTCCCGTTGTAAATACTCTATCTTTATAACTATCTTTTGGTGGTACCAAACAATTTGTAGTCATTAAAATTGCTCCACCAAATTCTTCAAATTCTTCTGTTTGTTTCCACCATGCACTACCAAAATTTCCAGCAAGATGTTTATATTTTTTTAGCTTAGGATATGCATGTGCAGGAAGCATTTCTCCATGCGTATAAACCATTATACCTGTTCCTTCAGTTTGTTTGAGTAATTCTTCAAGGTCAAGTAAATCATGTCCACTAACTAAAATTGCAGGTGCATTATATGTTCCAGTATACACTTCTGTAATTTCAGGATGCCCAAAAGTTGAGGTATTTGCTTGATCAAGTAATGCCATAACTTCAACTGCATATTTTCCAGCTTCCAAAACAAGCGATTGCAATTCATCAGCAGTAATATCCTTTCTTAATGTTTCTACTAGACCTTTTTCAATGAAATACAAAATCTCATCTTTAGTGTATTTTAATATATATGCATGATCTGCATATGCTGCTATGCCTTTTAATCCATAAATTAAAAACTCTTTTAACGACCTTACATCTTCATTTTCTTCTGATAAAACTCCAACTTGCTCTCCTTTTTTAAGATAAACATCTTTTCCGCCATTTTCAAACCAAACAGCAGCCTCTGGAACATCTTCGTTAAACTTCTTTCCATATTTTTCTTCATATGATTTTAAAAACTTCTCTCTAACTCTGTCTCTAAGCTCAATTGCCCTGTCAATAAATTTTGAAATTCTCTCTGCTGAAAAGTTAACGTTAGTTATTGTTGCAAATAATGCTTCAGCAACAAATAGATTTGCCTCGTCATCTTTTATGCCTAAATCTTTTGCTTTAAGGCTCCAATATGAAAGACCCTTAGTAACCCAAATTAACATATCTTGTAGTGTAGCGACTTCTGGTTTTTTGCCACATACACCAATTGTTGTACAACCTATACCCTTTGATGCTTCAGAACATTGAAAACAAAACATACCTTTCACCTCCATTTTCATTGTAGCGTTTTCAATTTAATTATACTAGACTAAATTACTAATGTCTGTAACATTAGTTACGGAAAAAGAAGTTTTTTAAATTTTCTATCTGCTAAAAATAATAATGGTATAATAATGATGTAAAATCTGGGACCAAACATATGAGACAATAGCCAAAAAATACAACTACAATATACAGAATTATTTTTCCAAGAAGGTGTAAAAATATGATTCCTAAAATCATATCATTAGTTATTTTCTTTTTGACATATTATTTAATTATTTTTGGAAAAGGAAACAAAGCAGTAATCGCTTTTAGCATGGGCCTATTAATTTCTCTAGTTAAAGTTTCAGATACTTTGCGTGTGTCTAATGTTGGGAGCTTTATAGATTTTAATACATTAGGTATTTTACTTGGAATGATGATAATTGTAGGCATACTTAAAACAACTGGATTATTTCAGGCAATAGCGATATATATAGTTAAAAAGTCTAACGGAAATCTTATATATATATTTGTTTCTACATTAATAGCAGTTGCAATATTATCTAGTGTTTTAGATAATGTAACTACTTTATTACTGTTTTCTCCAATTATTATATATATCTGTCAGGAAATTGAAATAAAACCAGAAACTTTTTTATTTCCTATGATTTTTGCAGCTAATATAGGTGGTACTGCTACTATGATAGGTGATCCTCCAAATATCTTAGTTGGTAGTGCTTCTGGAACAAGTTTTTTAAAATTTCTACTAGTTATGATTGTTCCTTCATTAATTTCTCTTTTTCTAACAATTTTGTATTTTTTATACACTCTTAAAGAACTCAAACTTGTAAAAAAAGATAAATTAAACATAGTTATGGAATCCGATCCTAAAAAAGCCATAGTTGATTATAATTTATTGAAAAAAGGACTATTAATTTTCGTACTAGTTATCGTTGGATTTTTCATACATGAATACCTCGATTATGAAGCTGCTCTTATAGCCTTAACTGGTAGTGCAGTAATGTTAATGATATCAAAAAAAGACTTTGATGAGATTTCAAGTGAAATAGAATGGGATACACTATTCTTCTTTGTAGGGCTTTTTGCAATTGTAAAGGCACTTGAAGATGTTCATGTTATTCAAGATATAACAAATTTAATATTTAATTTTACTTCACACCCCTATATTTTAATATTAATTGTACTTTGGGGGTCAGGCATATTAGCAGCATTTATGGGGGCTGTACCAGTTGTAACTATTTTCATACCTATTGCAAAAGCACTAGTTGGAACTTTTCCTAATAGCGATCTTCTATGGTGGGCCCTAGCTTTAGGGGCAAGCTTTGGTGGTAATGGTACTATTAGTGGTGCTGCATCAAATATGGTTATAGTTGGAATGATAGAAAACAATTTTAATAGAAAAATAAAATTTGCTAAATTTATGAAACTCGGTATGAAAATTGCAACATTAGGACTATTAGTATCATCACTTTATCTATATCTTTTGTTAAAATTATAAAATTACAACGAAAGGAGAGAGTTAATATAAAGGTTATAATCTCAGGAATTGCAATGTCAGTAATTTTCGGGCTTTCATTTTTATTTACAAAAAATGCACTTGATTTTACAACTCCATATAACTTTCTATCAATAAGATTTTTATTTGCATCTTTATCATTTTTAATATTATTTGCTTTAAAAATAATAAAGATTAAAAATACCAAAAAATTATATAAATTACTTATCGTTGCTTTTTTTCAACCGATTCTATATTTTATTTTTGAAACAAACGGTTTAAAATTTGCTAGTTCATCTGAAGCAGGAATTTTAATTGCTACAATACCAATTTTTATAACATTTTTATCACCGTTTATTTTGAAAGAAAAAGTTCCCAAAATAAATTACTTATTTGTATTTTTAAGTTTTTCTGGTGTACTACTAATAATGGGATTAAATGTTAATGAAGGATTTAAAGGAAAGATTTTAATCTTGTTTGCTGTGTTTTCTGCTGTTTTTTACAATTTTGCATCAAAATATTTTTCTAAAGAATTTTCACCACAAGAAGTAACGTTCGTTATGATGATAACTGGTTGGATTTTTTTTACAATTCTTGCTTTAATAAACAGAGAATTAAATTATAATGTAATATCAAATAAAAATGTTTTTATCTCGGCCATATACCTGGGCATTTTTTCATCAACAATTGCATTCTTTTTAATAAACTATATGCTTTCAAAAGTTTCTCCTGTTCAATCATCAATATTTTCAAATTTAACTACTGTTGTCTCCGTTATTGCTGGATTTTTTATTAGACACGAAAGAATAACCTTTAATCATATTATTGGAATGTCGCTTATTATATTAGGTGTTTGGGGAGTAAATTATTTTAAATATCGTAGTGAAAAATAAATATGTTCTCCAAGCACAATATTATATGACTTTTCAATTTCTTCTTCTAAATTATCCGAATAACCACAACCACGAATTTCTAAAACTTGGAAACCATATTTTTCAAGTTCTTTTATATCTTCTAATGTAAAACATTTAGAATTAAAAATTCCGTATTGTGAACCAACAGTAGTTATATGATACTTTTCAAATATTTCCATCTCACGGCTATTTCCGTATTTCTTTACTAACTTTCTCATATAGTAATAACTATCTACCGTCGCAAATAACAATCCATCTTTGTTAATAATATTAGAGATTTTTTTCATAACTAAATCTAAGTTCTCAACATAACTTAATACATCTCCCTGAATATTTAAAATATCAAATTTATTATCAGTAACAAAATTTTCTATAGTAGTATTGAAGTATTTTACTTTATCTTTAAACCTTTCCTTTGCAAACTCTATCATTTTTGAAGATGGCTCAAGAGCATACACAGAAAAACCCTTATTTAAAAAATATTCAAGCCAATAACCAGTTCCACTTCCAATATCAAGAACTCTAGCATTTTTCATATTTATTGTTTTATCCATATAATGCTCTACAGCCTTTCGCAATGTTAACCATTTCTTGTTATTATACATTTCATCATACATATAAGCTATTCTGTCATAGTATTCATATGATTTCATCATATTATCTTATCCTTTTATATTGATCATAGTTTCGGACTATTTTATTATTTATCTTTAGCACTCCAAAACTGCGACCTTTCATATATAATTTTAGTGTTCCACCAGAAACATAAAATTTTTCTTCTGATAATAGATCAACAAATTCTGTTCCACTTAATATTCTTCCATCAGGAACATTTACTACCATTTCAATTTCTTTATCATTTTTGTTTACATAAACAATAATATTATCTAATACCATTTGAGATTTTCTCATAAATATTAATGGCTCATTTGATAAAAGCTCAAAACCACCATATCTTAGAGCAGGTTCTCTCTTTCTTAAATAAATCAATTTTTTATAGAATTCTCTTAGTTCATTATCCCATTTCTTTCTATCCCACTCCATTGTTTTTCTACATTCTGGATCATTACCGCCATCAATACCAATTTCTGTTCCATAATAAATTACTGGAACACCAGGATATGTAAATTGCAGTAAAACCGCAGCTTTTCTCTGAAATTTATCTCTTAAAACTGTAGAAAGCCTTTCGCTATCATGACTATCAAGCATATTCCAACATGCATGAATATTTTCAGTTTCTTTATATGCTTTTTCAATGTAAAATCCACAATTTGGATTTTTATCATTTAAATATGAAATTACATTTTCTCTGAAGTGATAGTTCATTATTCCATCGACCATACTCCAATACGACGGATACGTCCATAGCTCACTTACAACATATTTTTCCGAAGAAAATTCTTTTACTTTCGCAGTTATAAATCTATTCATTTCAGGTCCCAAATCTTGCCCACAATCAAGACGCCAACCATCAATACCAAGCTCTAAATATTTCCAAAGAATTTTAGAAATATATTCTTTAACAACTGTTTCCTCTAAAACAAGTTCTGGTAAACTCCTAGTACCCCACCAACCTCTGTAATGATTTTCATAAAATACAAACATATTTCTATACTTTTTACTACCTTTTAAAGCTTTTCTAAACAAAACATGCTCTTTTCCAACATGATTGAAAACCCCATCAAGAATAAGCTTCATATTATTATTATGTAAGTTATTTATTAAATTTTTTAATGCCTTTAACCCCCCAAATTGGGGATCAACTTTAAAATAATCCATCGTATCGTATTTATGATTTGACTGTGCCATAAATATCGGAGTTAAATAAATTGCATTTACCCCTAAATCTTTCAAATATTCTATTTTTTCAGAAATTCCCCATAAATCACCGCCATAAAATATTTTTACGTGAGAACCATCGTTTGATCTTTTTGGAGAAATTCCCCATTTTTCAATTTTACCTCCGCGTTTTTCGTACAAATGACGTTTATCCTCAACAGTTTTTCCTTTTCCTATAAAAAATCTATCTGGAAAAATTTGATAAATTACGGTATCATATACCCAAGATGGTATTGGAAATAAATGCTTCATATTTAATACCTCCAATTTAAAAAATTACATTAAAGAGTATAACATAGAAAAAAATTTTTTAAAGATTAAAGGAGGTGATTTCCATTGGAAAATAAAGTTGCTTTAATAACTGGTGGTGCAAGAAATATTGGGAAAAGCCTTGCAATAGGTTTTCTAAATAACGGCTACAAAGTTGCTGTAATAGATCACAACAAAGAATTACTTGATAAATTACCGGAAAATGGAAATCTTTTAAAATTTTTCGGTGATGTGTCTAATGAAAAAGATGTTATAAAATTCATAGAATATATAGAAAAAAACTTTAAAAGATTAGATGTAATAATTAACAACGCAGCAATTTCAAACTTTAAAAATTTTCTTGAAATTACATTGGAAGAATGGGAAAAAGTAATTAAAGTAAATCTCACTGGGTATTTTCTAATTACAAAATACGGTGTACCACTAATACTCAAAACCTCAGGAAAAGGTTCTATTATAAATATTGCATCAACAAGAGCTATTATGTCTGAAAAAGGTAATGAAGCATATAGTGCTTCAAAAGCAGGAATCATTGGACTTACACATGCACTTGCAAATTCATTAGGCCCCAATATTAGAGTTAATGCAATTAGTCCAGGATGGATACTTCATGAAGGCGAGCAAATAAGTCAAGAAGAACATATGCAACATCTTGTTGGCAGAGCAGGTACACCAAATGATATTTTAGAACTTGCATTATTTCTTGCAAATGAAAAAAAGTCGGGATTTATAACCGGACAAAATATAGTTATTGATGGTGGAATGACTAAAAAAATGATATATATTTAAGGCCCCTTAAACTAAGGGGCCTTAAACTAAACTATATTTTAAATTTCTTTATCACACTGTCCATTGAATTTACTACCTCTCCTAATTCTTCACTTAGTGAGGCTATGTTCTGAACACCTTTTTCAAGATTATCAATCATCTGTTTACTTCTTTCAATCTCATCAACTTCTTCCATAAGAGTTCTTGTTGTACTATCCACTGCGCTAGACATTTCTTCAGCTGCTGCACTTTGCTCTTGCGCAGCTGCGGCAGTATTATTTATCATATTTGTAATATTAAATATTTCATTTTCAATGTTTTCTAGCTGTTCTTTAACAACTCTCGAAAAATCTGAAGCTTCTTTAATACTATCAACTGTTTTTTTAGTATTTATGTTTACCTTTTCTGCATTATTCCTTATTCCTTCAAGAATTTTTCCTATATTTTCTGTTGCTGCTTTACTTTCTTCAGCAAGTTTTCTTATTTCATCCGCAACAACTGCAAATCCTTTTCCTGCTTCTCCAGCCCTTGCTGCCTCAATTGCTGCATTCAATGCAAGTAAATTTGTTTGCTCAGAAATTTGATTAATAGTTTCCAAAATTTCACTTATATTTGCAGCCGATGTAGATAATTCAGATACCATATTTGCAGTACTTAAAATTTCTGAATATCCTTTTTCTATTAGTTCATATACTTTATTAACAGATTCTGTTCCTGATTGTACGTTTTGTGAAATTTCATTTGCTCTTTCTGAAAGATCCATGGATGATTTTGAAACATTCTGAGCACTTGCTGCAACTTCCTCAATGCTTGAATTAATTTCTTCAAGAGAAGCTGAGATATTTTGAGATTCTGCAACTATTTTTTCAAATGCGCTTACAACATTTTGTGCACCTTTTTCCTGTTCTTCTGAAACTTCTCTCAATTTTTTTGATGAAACTTCTACAGTTTTTGAATTATTATTCAATTCATTAACTATATTCCTTAATCCATCAACCATATTGTTAAGCATTTGTGCGATTTTACCAATTTCATCTTTTCTTTCAACTTCAACCTTTTCTGTTAAATTACCATCTGCAACATCTGATGCTAACTTAACAACTTTTTCTACATCCTTTTTAATTTTCTTACCAATAAATAATACAATAACAAATATTACCAGAA
Source organism: Thermosipho sp. (in: thermotogales) (assembly GCF_020054775.1). Lineage (NCBI taxonomy): Bacteria > Thermotogati > Thermotogota > Thermotogae > Thermotogales > Fervidobacteriaceae > Thermosipho > Thermosipho sp. (in: thermotogales). The sequence continues at coordinate 11,266 of NZ_JAIHAP010000060.1, forward strand.
TAATTATCACCGAAATTATAATATTTGGTATAATGATACTGTTTAAATATTTTTGAATATCATCATCATATAAACCTGCACCAATCATAAATTTATATGGTTCAAACCATCTTGCATATGCAACTTTCCCAACTTCTTTATTAATAGAAGGCTTATTCCAAATATAATTGTA
>NZ_JAIHAP010000061.1:0-11015 GCF_020054775.1 Thermosipho sp. (in: thermotogales)
CCCATATCACCAATAACAAACTTCATAGCTTTTGGCTTTTTTTCATTATTTACAATCTGCACATTCTTGCCAATAAGAGATGAATCAATAGGGTATGGAAGATTCATTAGCTTTACATGATCCATTAATATGCTATTTTCTATCTCACAATCTTCAATCACTGCATTATTACCTATTGACGTGTATGGTCCAATGTAAGAATCTTTAATTATACAATTTTTACCAATTACCACAGGCCCTCTAATAGTACTATTAATAATCTCACTATTTTCTCCAATGAATACTCTTCCTTGTATTACACTTGAAGTATCAACTATACCATCAATTTGCACTTTAAAATGATTATCATCCAAAATTTTTCTGTTGGCCTCTATTAAATCTTCAGGCTTTCCAGTATCTTTCCACCAACCGTAAACAACATGCCCTTTTACTTTATAATTATTCTTTATCAAATATCCAATTGCATCTGTTATTTCAAGTTCTCCCCGCCATGAAGGTTTTATGTTTTCAATTCCTTCAAAAATAGTATTTCTAAATAAATAAAGTCCGATTATAGCAAGGTTAGATATTGGCTCTTTTGGCTTTTCTACAACTTCTATTATTTTTCCCCCTTTTACAACAGCCACACCAAACCTTGATGGGTCCTTAACTGGTGAAAGTAATATAGAAGCTTTCATGTCCTCATCATTTTTAAATTCTTCAACAAATGATGTTATATCATCCAATATCAAGTTATCACCAAGATACATCAAAAAATCATCATCTTTAAGAAAATCTTTTGAAACCATTACAGCATGAGCAAGCCCTTTAGGCTCCTGCTGAAGAATATATTCAATCTTCAAGCCAAATTTTTCACCATTTCCAAAAAAATTCTTAAAGTCTTTTATATTTTCCGGATTTACTACAATACCAACTTCTTCAATCCCAACACTTTTTATTTTTTCAAGACTGTATGATATTACAGGTTTATTTGCTATTGGAATTAAATGTTTAGCTATAGTGAATGTAAGTGGCCTAAGCCTTGTCCCTTTTCCAGCACACAAAATCAACGCCTTCATATTCACCCTCCTCTTTTTTTATGTCTAATTGATTATATCATGGTCTGTACTTTTCTAATAATCTCTTCAGGAGAAAATTTACTAACTCTTGCAAGATTTTTGTTAGTATATTCTTCAAAATCTTTAACTGCCTTAGACAAAGAAAACATCTCTTCAAATTTTTTAAACTCTTCATCTGTTTCTATTTCCGCTAAATATTTAACTTTTAATGGATAATCAAGCTCTATAAATTCATCAACAATTACCTCTGTTTTCTCCATTAAAAGAAAATATCTTATCTTAGCAATCACCGGTTTTTCTTTTAAGATAGATAAATCTTCCAATTTTACCTCATATTCCTCTTCAAGTCTTTTATAATCCCCAAAAAGGGTTGATTTAAAAGCAACAACCCAATTTTCACGTCCCTGTGAATCTATAGTATACCTTATTCTACATTTTTCACCTTTAATAAATATACATTTTTCCAGATACCACTGGATAACTCCCAACTTATATATTGCTTTTTTTCTAAGATTCTGAAAAAGCTTTTCATCTACAAGATATTTTTTTTCTCTCTCTATCTTCATATTTTTAATTATAACATCTTTCTTATATATTTTCATAAATTTAAATGACACAGATATCTTAAATTTTTCAATAAAACATTTTATTAAGTAGAAATTTCATATCTTTCAATATTTTTATTTAAATTTTTATTATTGCTTAAAAAAATAAATCAATAAAATATTACTCTTGAAAAGCTTTCGCTCACAAATTAATTATCCGCAATGACATAAAAGATATTTTTTTATTTTTCTACGTTATTAACAAAAAAGAAACATATAAGAAACTTAAAAATTACTTCAATCGTGATAAAATTACAATGAGTTTAAATATAATTTAAAATGGGTATATCATTCCATAATAAAATAGGAGGTGATGTTTTTATGAAATCAATTAAGGGAAAATTATTAATCTTTGTATTAATGCCAGTAATTGCCCTACTTATAATAAGCACTTTTTTAATATCATTTCAGACAAGAAAATCTGTAGAAGATTTATCTGTTGAAACTGCTCTTGAAATTTCTCAAAAAGCTTCACAAATAATTGAGGAATGGTTAAATGGTATTTTAAGAGACGTTCAAAATTTTGCCGATAACAGTTCAGTAATATAGGCATTAAAAACTAGAAACTGGAAAGATCTAATGAGCAATGAATTAAATCATAAACTTTCATCAAGGACAGATTATGAAATGTTTTTTATAGCATATCCAGATGGAACAGCTCCTACAACTTCAGGTGTAACTGCAAATATAAGTGACAGAGAATATTTCTAAAAAATAATAAAACAAGGATATAAATACTATATTAGCGATGCACTAATTTCGAAAGCAACAGGAAACGATATCTTTGTAGTTGCATCCGCAGTAAAAGATCAAAATGGAAAAACAATTGGTTTGTTTGGAGCTGCAGTAAAATTAGATGATCTAAATAAAATTGCTGTTGAAACAAAAGTTGGAGATAAAGGATTTGGATGGATAATTGATTCAACAGGTCTTACGATTGCACATCCAGATGAAAAAATTAGAATGAAAGTAAATATACTTGAAGCATCAAAGCAAGGTTTTAAAGGCTTAGATACTATAGCTCAAAAGATGCTGGAAGGAAAATCTGGCTATGGAAGTTATACAAGATCAGACGGTAGTGAAGTTTATGTATTTTACTCTCCAATAAAGGTTGGAAAAGGTTGGTCCTTTGGATTAACTTTGTATAAGTCTGAACTATTTTCATCAGTAAACAAAATTACCAACACTACTATAATGATTTTCTTGTCCGTTATTATTTTAATAAGTATCTTTATTTATATTTCATCATCTTACTTTATATCAAAACCACTTACAGCGATGGTTAAAAATATACTAGAATTTGGAAAAGGAAACTTAACGGTAAAGTTTATTGCAAAAGGAAAAGATGAAATAGCCCAAATATCAAATTCTCTTCAAAAAATGGCTGATATGTTAAGAGAAAGTTTTTCTCAAATAAACGAAACTTCTTTAAATCTGAACTCATCTTCAGAAGAACTTGCAAATATTGCTGATAACTTAAGTGCTAGTGCTCAGGAGCTATCAGCACAAATAACAGAAATAGATAATTCAATTCAAAATGCATCTGCATCTGTTGAAGAAGTAACAAGTGGAGTGGAAGAAGTTGCAGCAAGCGCTCAAAATGTTTCAAATGCCGCTCAAAATATTTCAGATAATGCAAATAAGATGGCTGAAAACGCAAAGGAAGGCGAAAAAGAAGTTGTTGCAATTAGCGAGATTGTGGAAAAAGCATAGGAAATAAGCTATTCAACTGAAAAAATTGTAAAAACTTTAAACGAAAACACAAAAAATATCGACGAAATTGTTCAAACAATTAATTCAATAGCAGAACAAACAAACTTGCTAGCACTGAATGCAGCAATAGAAGCAGCAAGAGCTGGAGAAGCTGGGAAAGGATTTGCAGTTGTTGCTGATGAAATTAGAAAGCTTGCTGAAGAAAGCAAAAATGCAACAACTCAGATCTCAGAAATTTTAAAAGACATTCAAGAAAAAATTGAAAATACTGCAAAGGCAAGCAATCAAACAGTTGAAATAATAGAAGAAGCATCAAATCAATCAAAAATTGCAAAAGAAAAATTTGAAAATATATTAAGACAGATAGAAAGTATTACAGATGAAATAGATAATTTAGCAGCAAGTTCTCAACAGCAAAGCGCATCGGCACAAGAAATGAGTAGCGCAATGGATGTAGTTTCAAAAGCAATTGTAACAATATCACAACAAGTTGACGATATAGCAAAATCAGCCCAAAGCCAAGCAAAAACAAGTGAAAAACTAGATATTTCTTCCGAAAATCTAAACAAAATAGCAAAAGATCTTGTAGAAGAAGTCAGAAAATTTAAAATTTAAAAAAGCTATTATACTGAAAAGTCCCTCTTCTATTTTAAAAGAATAGAAGAGGGACTTCTTTTATTTTACAATAACAATTTTATATTAAACTAATTATTAAAAAATGGTAATTTTTATATATCTTTTATTGCATATTTTCAAATAAAATGGTATCATATTTTGTGAAAAGAACAATTGGAGGAAAATAATGGAAGATTTTTTAATTATCTTATCCCTAGTTTCATTAATTTATCTATTTGAAAGAAAGCTATACAAGATTTCTTCAGCGCTAATACACATATTTTTTTCATTACTTTTTCTATCAATTTTTGAATTTTTTAAAATTAAATACTCATTAAGTGAATTTTTTTGTATAATGCAGGATTTGATTGGTGTTTCTCTTATTCCTGCAATTTTTTCTTTTTCAGAGGATTTTTATGGAAAAAAGAAAAATTATAAAAAAAGGTTTTTAATATCAATCCCGCTATTTTTCTTAATAGTAATTAACAACATTATTTTCCACAAACAGTTAGCTAATTCAAAACTTTCAAACTTCTTCCTTATATTTTATGCATTAATTATTATCATACTATCATTTAAAAACATCTTTAAAGCAAACGTTGAAAAGAAAGTAAAAATAAATATTTTAATAATATTCCTCTCTCTTTTTGGATATTACGCTTATTCAACAATAACTAATAATTTCAACATACCAATCATCTTACTCTTAACTCTAATTTCATTTATTATAATCGAATTTATTCTTTTAAGAAAGAGTTGGATTAAAGTACTTGAAGATGCAAAAGAAAACCTTATTTTAAATATTAGCGATGGAATAATACTTGTAGATAAGAATAATTATGTTCTTGACCTTAATAAACCTGCCCAGAAAATTATAGGTAAAGAATTTAACCAAATAATTAACAGAAAACTTGAAGATAATTTTAAAAACGGACAAATAATTGAAAAAAATGGCAAATATTACTCTATAGAAGTCATTGATTTTGAAAAGGGATCCATATACTACTTTAGAGATGTAACCAAAGAAATGAAATATTCAAAAAGGCAAGAAATCGCAAATATATTATTCCATAACCTTTTTAATAACATACCTGATCCACTTGCCTTAGTAACTCCTTCCGGAAAGATTGTAGACTGCAACAGTGCATTTACAAAAACTTTTGGTTATAAAAAATTAGAAAACATTGAAAATATCGTGCCAGATTATTTAAAAGAAGAATCAAAAATCTTGATTCTTCAAATACTAAAAAAAGGACATGTAAGTTACGAAACCGTCAGAAAGAGTAAAAGTGGTAAAAATATATTTGTCAGAATTTATGCGTCAAAATTTGAAATTGAAAATCAAACATTTATCTATATAATCTATTCTGATATTTCAAAAGAAAAGAAACTATCACAACAAATCTCTAATCTTATAGAAAAAGATCCTTTAACTAAAACATTTAACAAAGTATACATTATTAAAAGGCTTAAAAACCTCAAACCACTCCTTTATCATTCATTAATATTTATTGACATAAAGGATTTTCAAAGAATCAACTCCTTAAAGGGAAATGTTTTTGGAGATAAAGTTCTCAAAATTGTTGCAAATAAACTAAAGGAATGTACAAATTATATAATTTCAAGGGCTCACGCAGATGAATTTTGGATATTAGCAGAAGAATTGGACATAGATGTAAAAAAAGCTTACAGTAAAAATAAAGAACTTATTTTGCATATAGATAATTGTTTGAAAAACATCAAAGTTGACGATACTTCACTGAAATTTCACATAGGAACATATATTTTCAAAAATGATGAAAATATTGATGAAGTTATAAGAAAAACAAGCCTTTCCCTTTCAAGATCAAAAGACGAAGACAAAATAATAACTTATTCAAAAGAAATAGAAGATGAAATAAGAAAAGAATTAGAGAAAGAAATTCAAATAAAGAAGGCAATTGAAAAAGGCGAATTTATACCATTCTTCCAGCCAATAGCAACACACAATATGGAAATTGTGGGGGCCGAAGCATTAATAAGATGGGTTAAAGATGGAAAAGTAATACCACCGTTTGAATTCCTTGATTTTCTAGAAAAAACTGGTCTTATAGAACAAGCATCAAAACAAATATTTGAAAATGTATGTAAATTACTTTCTAAAACAAAAAAACTGAAATTTGTTGATGTTAATATCAGCCCTATCCAACTAAAAAATACCAACTTTTCAAAAGATTATCTAAAAATACTTGAAAAATACAATATACAAAGCAGTCAAATTACAATAGAAATTACAGAAAACCTCTTCATTGATTACAACGATATTGTTCGTGAAAATCTTAATCTACTAAAAAGCGAAGGATTTAAATTATGCCTTGATGACTTTGGAACTGGTTACTCTTCATTAAATTATTTAAGAAATATTCCATTTGATATAATTAAAATAGACAGAGAATTCATAAGTAATATAGACGATGAAAAAAAATCTAAATCTCTTAAAAGCAATATATAGTATAGCAGAGTCTTTTAAAATGGGGGCAATACCTGAAGGTGTCGAAAATGAAAAACAACTTGAAATTTTGACTATGATAGGTTTTAGGTTATTCCAAGGGTATTATTTTGGAAAGCCAATGCCTGAATCAGAGTTTTTAAGTATTTTAAGTTAGTATGATTAATTTTGGAGGGAACATTTTGAAACAATACATAGAATCAATCAAGAATTGTAGCCTTTTTAAAGATTTAAATGAAAATGAAATTTTAGAAATTACAAAAAAATCCAAAATTTTAACATTTGAAAAAGATGAAATAATAAAACAAAGGAATGATCCAATAGATGAAATACTAATTCTAATAGAAGGAGAAGCTTTGGGTTTGTTTGTAAACGAAGAGGGACGAGTTATACAAATAGATCATATGATAGCTCCAAAAACGCTTGCAATCGCAACTATATTTTCATCAAATCCAAAATATCCAGTTGATGTGGTGGCAATAAAAAAATGTAAAATTTTAACACTCTCCAAAGATATTCTCATTCATGAAATGATGAAAAACGAAAAAATATTAAAAAATTATCTACAAAATGTCTCTGACACATTTATATTTATCACCGATAGATTTTATGAGATAACACTCAAAAATCTTATTCAAAAGGTATGTTCATATCTTTATGACTCCTTTAAAAAACAAAATTCTAAAACTATAAAACTTGAAATGTCTAAAACCGAACTTGCAAGAGAATTTGGAGTAACTCGCCCTGCACTATCAAGAGTCTTTATTGAACTTGAAAAGAAAGGAATTATAGAAATGGAAGGAAAAAATGTAAAAATTAAAGATTTAAGATATATAGAAGACTATGCAACCTATTTTTAAAAAATTCCCCATCCAAGCTAGGATGGGGAATTTTCTATTCTCTACAGATTGGCATCGACATACATCTAGGCCCTCCACGACCTCTTGATAGCTCACTTGAAGGAATTTCTATAACATTAACTCCTCTTTCTCTTAACAACTGATTTGTCACATAATTTCTTTCATATGCTATAACCGTTCCAGGACTTATTGCTAAAACATTTGAACCATCATTCCATTGTTCTCTTTTTGCAGCTATTTCATCATCTCCTCCACATTTAATAAGCTCAATATCATTTCTTTCAAGATATTTTTTTAGTACATCTTCTAACTGTAAATCTTCTTCTGTTACCTCAAATTCGTGTTTATTTTTCTTTAAGACATATACATGCAAGCTGGTTTCAAGTTTTGAATGAACTAAAAATTTATTTTCACTAACCATTGTAAAGATTGTGTCAAGATGCATATACGCGCGCTTTTTTGGCATATTTATTGCAAGTATAGTATCAAAGCTTTCGTCTGATTCATAAAATATTTTATTTGCAACTTTTTCTATAGCCTCTGGATCCGTTCTTTGTGAAATTCCAATAGCAAGGACTTTATCAGATAATACTAAAACATCCCCACCTTCTATAGAAAATGGTTCATTCATATCATAATAAATAGGAATATCACTAAATTCATCACTATATTTTAATACATACTTCATAAACAATGATTCCCTTCTTCTTGCCTTTGTTTTCATTCTATTAATTAGCGCTCCTCTTCCTACAAAAGCAACAGGATCTCTTTGAAAATAAAGATTTGGAAGTGGAAGAAGATAAAATTGTTTATTTAAATGAACAACTGTTGAAAAACTTTTTTTGTTTAACTTAAATTCATCAATCCTTACCCCGCCTATGATTTTTCTTACCATTTCTTTTGTTTCAAAAGATAATAAATATTCCTTTAAAGCTTCCAATATATATTCATTTTTTACCTCGCTTAGATTTAAATATTCATCCACAAACTGTTCTTTTAACCCTTTTTTTTCTAAAGTATTTGTAAGTAGATCCGTAACATATTTAACCTCAACACCATTATCTTTCAAAGCCTTGGCAAAATAATCATGCTCTTGTTGTGCCTTTTTTAAATATGGGATGTCTTCAAACAATAGTTCTTCTAATAAATCAGGTTCAATATTTTCTAACTCCAATCCAGGTCTATGAAGCAACACAATTTTTAATTTCTTTACTTCAGAGTAGACATTAACCTTCATTCTTTCATCCTCCTTTTCGATATCAATTATATTAGATTTTAAATAAAAAGTAAAACTTTAAATATTACAATTAACTTTAAGAATGATATATTTTTCACAGTTAATTTTTCATTTTAAAGATATGCATCAGTATGCGATGTATTCTTATGCATACTCGTGCATACTCAATCTTAAACAAATATAACTTTAAAACAAATAAATATTCTCGAAAAACTGTTGTTTTTCAAGATTTGTTTGTTTTGATAAATAAAAAAAACAAGTGTATAATTAAAATACCTAATTGTGTTTTAAATATAAAAAAGTGGGAGGAGATAACGTGCCAGTTAATCTTAAAGGAAGAAGTCTTTTAACATTAAAAGATTTCACAGCTGAAGAAATTAAATATCTTCTTAACCTTGCATTTGATTTAAAAGCTAAAAAAAGAGCAGGTATAAGACAGGAACTACTTAAAGGAAAAAACATTGTTTTAATTTTTGATAAAACATCAACAAGAACTAGAACTGCTTTTGAAGTTGCTGCATACGATGAAGGTGCACATGTAACATTCCTTACCAATAGTCAAATGGGTAAAAAAGAATCAATAGAAGATACCGCAAAAGTCTTAGGAAGAATGTACGATGGTATTGAATACAGAGGCTATAAGCAAGAAGTTGTTGAAGCACTTGCAAAATATTCAGGAGTTCCAGTATGGAATGGTTTGACTGATGAAGCACATCCAACCCAAGGTCTTGCAGACGTTATGACAATGATGGAGTTTATACACAAACCACTTAACCAAATGAAACTTGTTTTTGTAGGTGATACAAGAAACAACGTAGCAAATACTTTAATGAGAATTTCTTCAAAACTTGGTATTCACTATGTTGCAGTTGGTCCTGAACAATTAAAACCATCAGATGAAATCATGAATGAAGCACTTGAAAACGCCAAAGAATCCGGAGCAATTATTGAATATACGCCTGATCTTGATGGAGTAAAAGGAGCAGACGCTATCTACACGGATGTTTGGGTATCAATGGGCGAAGAAGACAAAATGCCAGAAAGAGTTGAACTATTAACACCATATAGAGTTGACATGGATTTAATTAAAAGAACGGAAAATCCGAACGTTATTTTCTTACATTGTTTACCATCATTCCACGACTTTGAAACAACAGTTGCAAAAGAAGCAAAAGAAAGAGGATTAGATATTCGTGAAGTAACCGATGAAGTATTTAGAAGCAAACATTCTAAAGTCTTTGATCAAGCTGAAAATAGAATGCATACCATAAAAGCTGTTATGGTAGCAACCCTATAATCAGGTAGGAGGCAAAAATATGAAAAAATTGGCAGTTGTTGCTATTGGTGGTAATGCAATTAATAGACCAGGAGAAAAACCAACAGCAGAAAATATGTTCAAAAATATAAAAGTTACAGCATCATATCTTGCAGATATGATTGAATTAGGTTACAGAATAATAATAACTCACGGAAATGGACCACAAGTTGGGAATCTACTAGTTCAACAGGATATTGCAAAGGATACTATTCCACCATTTCCAATGGATGTATTAGGTGCAATGACCCAAGGATATCTTGGATATATGATTTCTCAAGAGTTGAAAAATGTATTAAATGAAAGAAAAATAGATAAGGAAATTGCTACAGTAGTAACTCAAATTGTAGTAAATAAAGATGATCCAGGATTTAAAAATCCAACAAAACCAGTAGGTCCATTTTATAGCGAAGAAGAAGCAAAAAAGATTATGGAAGAAAAAGGTTGGATATTCAAAGAAGATGCTGGAAGAGGATGGAGAAGAGTAGTTCCATCACCAATACCACTTGATGTTATTGAAAAAAGAACAATAAAAGACTTGGTAGAAAATGACGTTATAGTAGTAGCAGGTGGTGGTGGTGGAATTCCAGTAATAATCGATGAAAAAGGAGAAATAAAAGGAGTAGAAGCAGTAATAGATAAAGATAGAGCATCAGCATTAATAGCAAAAGAACTTGATGCAGATGAATTTATAATCCTTACAGCTGTAGAAAAAGTATATCTCAACTTTAACAAACCTGATCAAAAGCCACTTGATACAATCACAGTAAAGGAAGCTGAAAAATATATGAATGAAGGTCATTTTGCAAAAGGAAGTATGCTACCAAAAATAGAAGCCTGTATCTCCTTTGTAACATCAACAAATAGACCAGCACTCATCACCGATATGGAAAAACTAAAAGATGCACTAGAAGGAAAAACTGGAACAAGGATTATTCCATAAAACTTTAAAATTTATGGCTCCCAAAATGGGAGCCATTTTTAATAGTAAACAAACAAAAAACCTCTCCGGATAAGGAGAGGTTACAGATTGTAGACAAACCCCATCCCGGTATAGCCAAGGATGGGGTATTTTTTTGAGAAATATTGGAAATTTTTAAGTATTTTTATGAATTTTTTCATAA
>NZ_JAIHAP010000008.1:0-48543 GCF_020054775.1 Thermosipho sp. (in: thermotogales)
CTCTTGAGTTTGAGTTAAATAACTTTCAATAAAAAACTCTTCTTTTTTCGGAAAATTAATTTCAACTTCTTTATCTTCTTTGTTTCTTCTTAAAAACACCGGATCAATACTTTTCAATATTTCTAATGACTTTTCTTGAGCCTTTTCTGAGGTTGGATCTGAATTAATGACATTATACTTATTGTTAAAATCTTTCAATTTTCCTAGCAATCCAGGAGTTATTGCATCGATTATATTCCAAAGTTCATCAATACTGTTTTCTACAGGAGTTCCTGTCAAAGCTAAATGGAACTTAAATTTATAACCTTTAATTATTCTAGTAGTCTTAGAACGATAATTCTTATATCTTTGAGCTTCATCTGTTATAATCAAATTCCAATCTCTAATTAATAGTTTTTCATTTCTTAACAACTTTTCGTAATTAATAAGTACCAAATCTTTTGTGTTAAAATGTTTATAAATCTCTGGACTAAACCTTTCCAATTCTTTTCTCCAATTTTCAAGAAGAGAGTTTGGTACAACAATCATTACTGGAAATAACTCTTTTTCTTCCAAAAGCCATGTCATAAAAGCAATTGCTTGAGCTGTTTTACCCAATCCCATATCATCGGCAAGTAAAAAACCTCTAAAGCCCTCTAGATAAGCGGAAATAACTTTTTTAACGCCAATCTCTTGAAATTTTTTTAACTTTCCTTCAAAATACTTCAAATCTAATTTTTCTTCCTGTGTTTGTTTTTTTTCTTCTTTTTTAAACTTTGAATATTCTAATTTCTCAATATTCTCTTTTATTTCTAAATCGAAAAGCTTGCTCTTGGGCTCCTTATGTGGTTCAAAACTTTTTGTTTTTATTTCTTCAACTACTTCTTCTGGGAGTGTATCTAGCCTAATCCAGGAACCTTTATAAAATACAAAATTTTTATTTTCTTTCTTAGCATTTTCTATTTTTTCTTTTAATTCAGGAGTTAATTCTAGATTTTCAACTCCTCCATTAAGTAAATCATGAAAATGAATTATATTATAATTAAATAGTTCTTCCTTAGATATTGGTGAAACATTTTTACGTATGAGAATGTTAGAAGGTTGAAAAGTAAGGAATTTTATTCTATCAGAAAGTTTTTCAATAAATTCGTCTGAAAAAGAATGTAAATAATCTTCATGAAACTTCTCAATATTATTTTCATTTATAATTATCTTTTTACTTTTTGGATCTCTATATTTTTCTAAGATTAATAAATCTTTTTTTGTGCTTTCATCTATGTAGTAGACCTTTTTGTTTGTAACAAGTGAACCACTTAATACAAAACTTTCTTTTTTTGGAATGCCAAATATTGTATAATCTATAACTTCTCCATCAGATTCCTCATTAACTTTTAAATTATATTTATTAATAATTTCAATTTTCTTAGGTGCTATATACGAGATATTGTATTTTTTCTTCAATTGATTTAGTTTATTTATTTTTTCAACAATTTTCGAATTATTATAAAGAATAAATGAAAAAGCATCATAAACTTCGGAATTTAAAAATAAAATAACCCCTTTATTAGAATTTACTAAAAATCTTTCATTGATGACTAAATCAATTTCTTCATTATATTTAAATTTAATAGTTGAAGAGTCTATTTTATTAACGAATCGAAGTTTAACTGTTAAATTTTCATAGTCGGTTTTAAAGCCCAGTTTTTCTAAAATTGTAGGATCTTCTTGATAAAGCATATTCAGAAAATCATATGTTAAATTAAACTTATTGTTTCTTGTATTAAAAAACACATAGTAGAATTTTTTTAATCTTCTATCTCCTATTCCTAACTTTATCTCAATAAAATCTTTATGAATAACATACTTCATATACCTAGCTCCTTTAATCTATGATAAAATTTCGTTTTCCAAATTTTACCACTATGAGGTAGTCTTTCATAGCATTTATTTCTGTTTTTTAAATCATATAATCCATCAACTATTCCTTTTTTGTATATGTAAAGGGCATTTCCAACATCTTCAAATTCTACAATGTCATATTTATAAAAATACATAATAATGGCTTTGGTATTATTGTAGTTTTTCATTTTTACATTAATCATTTTGTTTGTATAGTTTCTCCAAAATTCCAATCTTTCATTATCTTTTTTAAAAAAATCTTCAATGTGTTCTTTTAAAATATATTTTTTTATCTTATTAATCACGTATAACGATAAACCTAATTTTGTTAAAAGTGAAGATACATATTCTGTATCGCTAAAATTGTAGGTTTCCCAACCATTTAGTTTGAAAATTAATTCTAAAAATCTTAGATTAAAATCATCAACTTCCAATACATGTCTTTCGAAAATTTCTAAAATTAATTTCTTATAATATTTATAATAATTAAAATCTTCCAAGAACTTTACATAACTTTTTATCAACTCACTATTTGAAGGATATTTATAAGCTTTGAAAGTTCTTTCTACAAAATTTTTTAGTTTTTTATTTTTTATCATCATATACTTTGAAATATCGTTTAAATCATTTACGTTTTTGATGTAATATATCAATTTTTTAATAGGATCATTTTCGTACATTTGTTTTAAATCATCATATAAACTTATAAGAAGATTTTTAAAATCATTATCTGTAAAAAAGGAATTTTGAAATTCATCTTCAATAATTTCTTTAAATTCAAATTTTTGATTACTAATAAATTCTAGAATCTTCGTTCTCAAATCATTTTCATTTTTATATAGTTTTAAAATGATTTTGTAATAATTCTTAGGGATTTTTTCTATCAAAGTGTCAATACTATCTTTTAAAAACATTTCTTTTAGTTTGTCATATTTTGATTTTTCAAATCTTGATTTGAATTTACTGTAAAAGTCATTAAATTCTTTCATAAATTTCCTCAAATTTTTTGGCTCTATTGTTAAATCATAATAATTGTTTTCTAAACTATTTTTGCTGTTTTGAAATAATTGTTCATTTAATATTTTTTCAAAATCTTCTGTAGTAAGCATATTATAATTAAAATTATAATACTCGCTTAATTTTTGGTATATTAGTTTAGAAATAAAATTCTTATTTTTATTTATGAATTCAAACCATGCTTTGTTTATATAAATAACTTCATATTTAGAATCAATTTTATACAAAACATTCAAAGACTTTTTAGATAACTTTTCGATTTCCTCATTTTTCAAAGTATCATTGATTCCTCTTATTTCTGAAAAAAACGGACTTAAAAATCTATAAGGAACATATAACAGTAATCTTTCACTTAAATTTTTTAATGTATTATCTTGATAATAGATTTCTTCAAATTTCTTTATTAATTCATTTTTAGAAATTTTAGTTGGGATGTTATAGTTATTATCTAAATAATCAACAATTTCATTGAACAAATCCCTGTTTTTTTCTTTTACAAGAATTGTCTTAAAAATTAACCAAGCATTTGCAATCATTCTTATAGATAAAGTTCTAAATTTTATTGTGGTATTTCCCTCAATAATTTCTTCAAGCAAAGCATAAAACCAAAAGTATTTATAACTCTTAGTTATAAATTTTTTATCTAGTAATTTATTTATAAATTCGATTGAAAAAAAATCATTTTTGTTAGAAATTAAGTTATTTTTATTTTCTATTTTTACCACCTCAATTATATTATATAACATTTGCACTTAAAATGAACTCAATGAAATGTTTATAAAAATAAAAAACTATTTAATATTTTGGTATAATTGTTAACAGGAGGTGTGATCTTTATGTTTCTTAGCTTTTTAAAAGGATTTTTTACTGTTTTATTAAATCCATTTACTGTTATTTACATGTTAATTGAATTTTTATTTTTTGCATACTATCTTTTTAAAAAAGGTTCATTGCAGAATTCTTTGAATCGAGAGGATAATGAACTAACTGAAGAAGAGATTATTTCTTTTACAAACTTTTGGCCTAGTTTCTTTATTACTTTAGGAATATTAGGAACTTTTATTGGTATTATCATAGGTATTATCAATCTGGATTTTGAAAATGAAAATTCATTAAAGAATAGTATTAATTCTTTACTTTCATCAATGGGAACTGCTTTTTTTTCATCAATTATTGGTGTAATTTTTTCAATTGCGGCACAAATAATAAACAAGCCAGTAGTAAAGGGTTTGTCAAAAATTACTAAAACAAATAAGGAAAAATTATTAGATGAAATTATAGGAATAAGAAATGATATTAAAGAATTTCTTGCCAATCCATTTGAAACTATCTCAGAAAAAGCAAATCAAACAGTTGAACAATATTCTAGTAGTTTTAATCAGCTTAATGAAACTTTAAATAACACTTTTGAGCAAAACATAAATAGATTTAGTAATATTGTTCATAATATTTCAGAAGAATTAAATAAACAATTTGATTCTATTAAACAGCAGAGTGAACTTATTGAAAAAAGGGAAAAAGTTATTCAAAATGAAAAAGAACTTCTTAAAGACTTTTCATTAATTATTGAAAAAAGTAGGGAAACTTTTAATGAAATTTTTGAAAAACAAAAGAATACTGTTGAAAAGTTAGAAAAAGTGGAGACACTAATCCAGAGTATTATTGAAAATAAAGCTGATCTAAATAGCTTAAATGAGAATGTTTTAGAAGTGATTAATAATTTTAAAAGATTCACGGATGAATTTAATTCTAACTTTAATGAATTTATTTCGAGTATTAATAGAGTTACTCAACAGATTCCAAACCAAATGTCTTTAAAATACAAAAATGCTTTTGAAGAAATGGAAAATTTTACTATAGAATTTTTCTCAAAATTTAAAGAGATTTCTGTTTACTTATATAATACAATTGATGATTTTGAAAAATCATTAGAGTATTTTAATTATTCTTTAAACAATATTAGAAATGATATAGAGTTTGCAATAAAAGATTTTAAAAATTCTTTGATACAATTATTGGAAGATTATTATAAAATTAGTAACAATATTAATGATGAAGAGGAGAAAAAAAATGAATAGGAAATTTAACCCTTGGATTTCATACTCAGATTTATTTTCTGCTTTACTTTTAATATTTGTATTACTATTATCACTGACATTGCTTCAATATACTTATGCGATACAAAACAAAGAAACGAGATTGAAAGAAATAATTGGTATAAAAGCGAAAATTGTTGAAGAATTAGTGAATACTTTTAAAGATTTAGATTTGGAAATTCAAGTTGATCCAAATTCTGGAGCAATAATAATTAATAATGACATCTTGTTTAATTATAATGACTACACTTTGTCAACCAAGGGTAAAAATATTTTATTAAAGGTTATTAAAACATATTTAAATGTTATACTTAAACCTGAATACGAAACATATATTGCAGAATTTTATTTAGAAGGAAATTCTGATCCTACTGGAACTTATGAATATAACATAGATCTTTCAATGAAAAGAGCCTTTGAAGTCTTTAAATATTTAAGAGAAAATTTAGATGAAATACCCTATCAGGAGTTGTTTTTCAAAAAATTAGTAGTTTCTGGAAAAGGATATAACAATCCGATTATAGAGAATGGAAAAATAAATTATACAAAAAGTCGAAGAGTAGAATTAAAATTTACATTGAAAGATCAAGAAATGATTAAAGAAATTTTAGAGATATTCCAAAATTAAATCTAACAAATTTTTTAAGACTAATTAGCAACAAAGTGTTTATAATAATTTATGAAATAAAAATTTAATTTTAAGGGGGGTTTTTATGGTTTTTAAAAAAACGACATTTAAATACGAAATAGCTGTCCCTTTTTTTGGTTTTATCCCAGATGAGATAATGCCTGTTTGGAATTTTTACACACAAAATTTCTATCTATCTTCATATATTTGCCCAGAATGTGGAAAATTAATGATGAAAACAGTTTTTCCAAATGATTATCCTTTTGAAACAAACGATGGAATTAAAAAAGTTCCAAGAATATTTACATGTGGTGATTGCAAAACTTTACATATACCTGCTCCAGGGTATAAGCTTTCAAGTAATAATGGATATTACTACAAAGCTAAAAGTGATGAAGAATTTGAAATAATAATTAAAAAGATTGATAAAAATGGTTCATTAATTGGTCGTCAAAATACACTATACAACGAGAACTAGTATTTAAAAAGTAATCAAAGAACTTGATAAAAAATATACAGCAAATATTAAATTTAAAATAAAGTGCTGTTATTAGAATGTACTCTTTCTTAAATACAAATATTTGTGTAATGATGTAATTTTTGAGAATATTCCTAAAAATAAAGGAATTCTTATTATTAAAAATAAACAAATTACTCTTTTTTTATTTAGTGTAATAAGTAATTTCTCAATATTAAGGTATCAATCCAACAATCACGGCAAATCTTTTTTTTGTCTTCTCTTTCCTATAGGAATAAAAATAATCTGTATTTCTATAAGTATCAATTAGTGATATTTCTATATTTCTAACTCCCATTTCATATATTTGATTTTCTGCTATTTTCCATAAATTGACAAAATATTTATCGTTACTTTCCATGATAAACATATCACCAAACTTTTTTGCAAAACTTTCTGCTACATCTTTGCCTACTTCAAAGCTTTCAGGCCCTATAGATGGTCCTATACTTACAAAAATATTTTCTGGATTGCTACCGAATTCATTCATCATCTTAATAATAAGATATTTCGGCATATCAATCAATGTCCCACGCCATCCTGAATGGGCAACACCTACAACATTTTTAATAGGATCATATGCAATTATTGGCATACAATCTGCATATTTGGTAACTAAAAATATTCCCTTTTCATCAGTAATGAGCCCATCTGTTTTACTAATTACATTTTCATAAAATTCACCTTTTAAGTTTTTACTAGTTACATATTCAACTTTGTTTTCATGAACTTGATTTGTAAAGATAAATTTGTTTAAATCTAGTCCTAAATTGTCTGAAAGTAAAATATAATGATCTTTAAAATTTTCATTATTAAAAGACATATCAAGCTCATCAAAATTAAATTGATTTTTATTTACTTTTCGTGTTGTAACTATATGAAATAATTTATTAAACTGACATAAAAGGCTTGATCTACAAAGAAAAAGTCCATTTATTTCTTTGCAAACATAATTTCCTATTTGCATGTTATTCCTCCCTTAAAGTAAAAATTTATTAACTAAAATATCTGCTATATCCCAAACTTTTATTAGTAATTTTTCATTCCTTTCAGTATTTGGGATTTCATTTTCTAGTTTATCTCTAAGTTTTTCCATATGTTTTTTCTTTTTATACATAAACGCCTATATGAGGTTCATTTGATTCTCTATCACTATTTTTGGCAAAAATTATTGAACCATCAACTGTTGCATTTTGCAATGCAACCATAGTATCACACATAAAAATTCCTCCAATTTATTCATTTTAAAATATAGTAGATAGAGCTATTATAAGCTGAGCTAAAAAATACGTACCTAATATAATTATCTCAGAATATTTTATTTTTCTTACAAACTTTTCAATAGCAATTAAAAAATCGGAGAAAACAAATAATCCACCTGCTAGTGGCAACATACATCTTAAATAATATATGTCTTTAAATGCAGGGGCAAATGTAAAGGAAAACATTATGCCAATGGCAACTGTATAGACTAAAATTGGGAGTTTAAAGTTTTCAGCTTTTTTAAATAATATAACAAAATAGAGAATTAACAAAATAGGAAGTATTATAAAAAATACTAAAATACTTGGAACACCAAATTTTATTAAAAAGGATAGTGAATAAAAGATATGACCAATTAGAAATGAAAACATTCCGTGTAAGAATTTATCTTCAAATTCTAAAAGAAAGTCTCCTATCATTCCAAAAAGCAGCCCAGTGACAATTAAGAATTCAGAACCTGAGGAGTTCAATAGTGCAATAAGAAATATTGTAAACGTTGTTAGCACTTTAAAAATGACCTTACTTTTTGGCATTTTCTTAATAAAAATTGTTAAAATAGCAAAAATAACAACTATTAAAGAAAAAGAAAACGTAGTAATAAGTTTTTTATTTTTATGCCAACTAAAAAATTGTTCAACATCACTTCTAGTTCCAACAAGAACAGTGGGATAATAAGTTATATAGCTTGTATTAGGAAGAGGTTTATTTGAAAACATATGATTCCAGGTAGAAACGTATATTAAAAATTTTTTTCCATCATTTTCAAAAGCATCAGTTGGTAATTCCTTATAATTATGCAAATTTTCTGTTTGAAAATATGATTGAGAGTTGCAATAATCATCTTCAAAAATTACTTTATCATCTAAAATAAAGAATGTTTCAATGTCATAAAATCTTCCCCATTTAAAAAAACGATATATATCATAGATAAAATCAATAAATGGATTAGGATGATCTTCATCCCAGAAAACTACAGTAACTTCAAGTTTATTTTGATGTTCAAATGTATAAATTTGATGAACCCCATTATTTTTATCAAAGATAGGTAATTTAATCTCAAACTGAATTGAAAAAAAGGTTGTTGTAATAATAACAAATAATATAAAAATGATCTTTTTCAATCTTTTAATCCCCCTTATCCCCGTACGTTAATTATATCAAATGCATTAAATTAAAAAAATTCCTCCTAATTAGGAGGAAGATTTCTTTTTCCTTTCAGAAACAACAAAAGTAATATAGTCGATTAAAAGTCCGACACCAATTCCAATTAATAATGAACCAACAAAATGAGAAGATGATTTAGTAAAAAATCCAATTCCTAACCCTAATAAGGTTGTAGCTCCAACAATTTCTCCCCTTTTCATAACCCGCCCCCTTGATATTATTAGTTAATTAAATTATAGCAAATTAATTTATTATAAGTCAATAAATTAGTTTTTGCTGTTTTAATGTTTTGTTTTCTGGATGATATTAAAAATCGTTGAACAAATATATATGTATATATTCATCAAATAATTGGCTTTATTTGCGTATTCCCCTATTTATTACTCTATTTATATATATCTACCTATCTCATTTTAAATCTCTAAGCAACTTCTAAGCTAACTTTAAGTACTTATTAAGTATTTAATAGTATCATTAATAACGTCAATCAAATCATTTGGAGGTGTTATTATGTTTAAAAAGTTTAGTGTTATCTTATTATCATTACTTGTTTTATCAGCAAGTATCTTTGCATATGGGCCTTGGAGTAATTCTAATCAACCAAACAACGTACCACAGAATTCTTCTATCCCACTCTTTCAAAATCTACCAAAAGATGCTAAGATTTCAGACATAACTTTCTCTGGTGTTATTAAAAAAATTAACTTAGTACCTGGTCAAGGCTCTGAAATTCTAATTGATGCTGATGGTGAGGAATACAAAGTTCATTCTGGACCTATTTGGCTTTTCAAAGATTATTTAGAAACTGGTAAAACTATCGAAGTTTCTGGAAAGTTAGTTACACTTCAAGATGAAACATTTGTTGTTTTAGAAAAGGCAGTAATTGATGGAAATGAATTTGTAGTTAGAGAGAATGGATTTCCAACATATGCAAAAAGAGGCAATAACCAAAGAGGTAATGTGAGTGAAAGAAATAACGTAGGTAGACCAACTCAAAATGGTAGGTCAAAAAGAGGCAATCAAAGGCAAGGTGGATACGAAAACAGACCTTGTAGACAAAGATAATAGTTTATCCCCTCTTTAACTAAAAAACCTCGCCAAAAATGGCGAGGTTTTACTTTGTTAATAATCTATATATTCTCACTTTTTTATCTTAACTCTTTCTAAAATTGGAGCTACAACAACAAATGAAAAACCTAAAACCTTTAAAATATTGAACATTTCATCAAAAAATATAAATGATAAAATACTTGCAAATACAATTTCAAGGGGCATTATTAAAGATAAAGTTGTCGAATTAATCTTTCTTAATGAAAAATAATTTAGAGTTAAAGGAATTAATGTAGAAAATACTGCAAGTAGTAAGCCGTAAATGTAATAATCTGGTTTTATGGTATATAATTCTTTATTTGCAATTGAGATTATAAAATACAAAATTGTTACTCCCAAAAATGTATAAAAACTGCTTTCAAATGGACTTAATTGTAGTTTTTTTATTTTATCCCCAACTAATGTAATAAACAATGCGTTAAAAATTGCTGCAAGGATAACTAATAAGCTTCCAAATACTAAATTTTCGGATCCACCTATACTTTTTTCTGCTAAATTTGATAATATTATCCCAGTAAAAGATAAAACTACAGCGAATAAATTAAATACACTGAAATTACCTTTATATATTAGTTTCTGAAATATTAATACAAATATTGGATTTGAGAAAAACAAAACTGTGGCATATGCCGGATTCAGAAATCTTAACCCATAAAAGAAAAGATAAGCTGCAATTCCATAATTAACGATTCCAAAAATCCCAAAAAACAGTAAATATTTAATGTTAATTTTCTTTTTTAATAAAACAAAAAACAGTCCTGAAATAATGAGTGAAAAAAAGAATCTTAAAAACAATATCTGAAGCGCAGATGCTCCTACATTTAATGATAACTTACCAAAAATAGAAGTTACTGATGATGAAAAAGCAGACATTATTGCTGTAATATAATGCATAATTATTCCTCCACAATTTCATAATTTTCTAATTTTCCACTAATTTATTTTACCATTTATATATAACACAAATCTTAAATTTTTCAAGATTCATAATTGCTAAATTTTACATTTAGGTATATTATTTTATTAGAAATAGCTTTAAAGGGGGAATTAAATGATATACGAATATGATAATACAATTCCATTTAATCTTGAGATTGAAAATTATACAAATTACACTTTATTAAAGTTTGATACAGTTTACGAGCCAGACATTCCTGAATCAAAAAAAATCTATGTGTACAAATATAATTCAGAAAACCCATGGGGAAGATTAATATTTTTACATGGTATTGGAAATGGTCATATACCATATTTAATGTGGTTTGCTGAAAAGTTTTCAAAAATGGGACTTGAAACATACTTTTTAATTCATCCATATCATAAAGAGAGGGCAAAACCTAATTGGAAAGGCGGAGAACCATTTTATCATCATTCACCAGCACACTGTGTTGTAAGATTCCACCAAGCAGTTAAAGATGTTAGAAGAACAATTGATTTAATTGAAGAGATAGAAAATAAATTACCTATTGGTATAATGGGCTTTAGCTTTGGTGGAATGATAGCTACTATAAGTATGGCTTTAGATAAAAGAATAAAAGCTGGTGTCTTAAGTTTTACAGGTGCTGATTGGCGATGGATAAATTGGTACTCGCCATATTTAGAACCAGTAAGAGAAGGATACAAAAAGTATAGCAATGAATGGGGATGTAAAGATGAAACCAAATGTGTAAAATTAAGAGAAGAAAGTTTCAACAAATTAAATGAATTAAAAAATATAAATGAAATTTTTTCTTTAAAGCCTGGATGCTTTCACTACGATCCAATATCATACGCTAAATTTGTAGACCAGCCAGTTTTATTTTTTAAAGGGATGTTTGACAAGATAATGCCTAAAAATGCATCAAATAATCTATACAATAAATTACAACATGCTAGAAAAGTTACAATACCTTCTGGTCATAAATCATCCTACTTTTTTAGAAGAGTAATTGCAAGAAAAAGCTTACATTTTTTCAAAAACACATTGAATAAAAAGTTATAATATATATTTTATTGCTGAGATTACAATCATCAAAAACACAAATATTCTAACAAATTTGGCACCTGTTTTTAGTGCTGTTTTTGTGCCTAAATTAGCACCTATCATTGTTCCTGCTGCAAGAACAAGACCTTTTAATATATCAACTTTCCCATTTAATAAAAAAATAAGAAATGAAAATACAGTATAATTTAAAACAACAAATACTTTTAAAGCATTAGTTTTAATAATATTATTTCCTTCAACCAATACTAATCCTAGAATTAGAAAAAATCCTACACCAGCTTGAATAAAGCCGCCATAAAATCCTATTGCAAAAAATACTATAAAAGTGATTAGATAATTTCTTTTCACTTTTTTTCCCTCTTCCCATAGTTTTGGTTTATACAATATAAAAAAGCTCATAAACAAAAAAATAGTACCAATAATCTTTTCAAGAAGTTCTTTGTTTAAATTTAAGACAGTAAAAGTACCAAAGATTGCACCAATAGTTGCAGGCAAAGCAATTGAAAATCCCTCTTTTAACGTAAAAAGTCTATGTTTTTTAAAATTTTTTGTTGCAATTATGTTTTGAAGTAAAATACCTACCCTGTTAGTACCATTTGCTACAGAAATATCAAGTCCAAGCAGTGTTAATACAGGTAGTGTAAGCATTGATCCACCACCAGCAAGAACATTTATAAAACCTGCTGCAATTCCCGCAAAAAAGAGAAATAAGTATAACAGTATTGCCATTTTTTAGCCTCCTGCTTTTATTTTTATATATTATACTATATTTTTTGGATGATATAAAATATCGTTGAACAAATATATGTGATAATATTTTTTATATTTAATCTTACATATAAATATATCTACACAAACTACTTTATAAAAACAAAAAAGCCAAGCAATTGCTTGGCAGGTTTTCTTGTTGACAAAATTATTCAATCATCAAACAGTTTTAATTGATCCTTCATAGCTTTTTCCTTTCTTGATTTAAACCTTTTTATAACAGATACAAATGTTTTTGAATTTTCATCCAGTACTAAATCATCAAATATTGATGATTCCTCTAAATCAACAAAAATAAATTCACCATTAACATATTCAGGAACATTTACAATATATTTTTGACCATATCCTTTCTTATTTTTTCTGGCAATTGGTACAATTGCATTTAATCTTTGCAAAAGCCTCATCGAAAGCTCAATAGTTCCATATTTAACACCGAAATAATCTGCTAAATCTCTATATGAAATCCATGGAGTCACCTTTTTACCAACTGCAATCGACATAGAATAAAGATATAAATACGCTCTACCAGCATTTGCTGGCCTTGCTTTCATTACAAATTGCATAACTGGCATTGGAACGATAACAAATCTAGATTTTACTACCAATTTCTCACTCCTTCTTTACCATGCAATATAAGTTACCTTATATTGCATTCTTTGAATATTCACTCACCTAAATAAACAACTATTTCTTCATTAAAACTTCCTGGCTCTGGAAACTGTTTTTTTACATACAACCCTTTTCCGACAAATTTTATTTTAAAATATTTTTCTAAAGCAAATACTTGCCTAATATTCCATCCTACAACATTAGGAACCAAACCAGGTGTTACATAAATCATTCTATTATCTTTTGAATAATATTCCTTTAGTTTTAAAACTACTTGTTTAAATATTGGAGCTGCCACATAACTAGAAAGTGAATATCCTTCAGGATTTGTAACCCAAACTAAAGCAGTATAATCTATGTTATTTAAAGAAAAATTACCTTCAAATGTCATAATATAACTCCCTTCTTTACCAGGAATTTCACTCGTACCGGTCTTACCATAAATATCCATTCCAGGAATTTTTGCAAAAATTCCTGTACCATTTTCTACAACTTCTTTCAAAAATTTTTTCATCTTATTAGCTGTATTAGTAGACATTACTCTGTATTTTTTAGGAATACCATTTTCAATTAATGTTGGTTTTATTAATATACCATCATTAAAAATACTATTAAATGCTGTTATTAATTGTAATGGAGTTACTCCAATTGAATATCCTATTGGTAAATATGCCCATTCAATTTTTGACCATTTATCTGGAGAATTTAAAACTCCCTCAATTTCATTCGGTAGCTCAATACCAGTTTGTTCACCAAAACCAAAAGTTTTAAAAATATTATATAAAGTTTCATAATTGTATTCTTCGATTATTTTTTTAGAAGTTGAAACTGCGGCAACATTACATGACTCTGAAATTGCTTCTTTCAAATCTATCAAACCATGAGGGTGGATATCATTAATCTTTATATCTAACTCACTATCTGGATAAATATAACCTTTGCAAACAAATGTTGAATCCTCAGTAATAACACCAAGATCTAGTGCAGCTGAATAAAACATTGGTTTCATTGCTGAACCTGGTTCAATGTATCCCATAAAATAATCAGGCCAATTATTTGTCGTTACTAAAGCTCTTATTTTTCCAGTCTTTGTTTCCATTAAAATTATTCCTACATTTTCTGCATGATAATTAATTTTTGAATCAAATGCTATTTCATACAATATTTTTTGTATATTCGTGTCTATTGATAAAACAATTGATTCACCATTAATTGGTGGAATATATTGAATTATTGATGCTTCTTTTGTAACACCACCTGAAACTTTTAAATTAATCTCACCATCTTGCTTCTTTGATAATTTCTCATTAAAAGACTTTTCTACACCGTTTACACCGTTGCCGTCTCTGACTATTCCTATTATCTGTTCTAACCCAAAATTTTCCAATCGCAGTCTTTTTTCATTTATACTAATATTAACAAACTTTCTTAATTCAACAGGTATTTTTTGTTTCAATACATTTATATCAAAAGATTCTCCTAATTTAACAAATCTTTTATTAAAGTCTATTTTCACATTAAATCGACTTTCAAGAAGCTTTATATCTAAATCATAAGAAGGATTATACAGTCTTTTAAAAAAATCAACATCAAAATATGCAACATAGAACGGAAGACTAGTTGCAAGAAGTTGGTTATTACAACCATAAATTTTACCTCTCAATGAAGGTATTTTTTCATAAACTATAGTGTTTTCTTCAATCTTATTAACCTCAAAAAGTTTAACTATCTCAATAAAAATTAAAATAACAAATATAAAATACAAGAATATTACTCGCGGATTTTTCATATAATTATCTTATGTTTTCAAGTCCAATTGTAAGAGATTCAATCGATTTATTGAGGTTAATTAATTTAGTGTTTAACTCAACTAATTCTCTCTGATATGCTTCTTTTTGAGTTTGGATTTCTACATTAAGGGTGGAAAAATGAACAACAACATAAACCATCGTAAAAATAAGCAATGCTGGGATAGCTACTAGAAAAAACTTTTTTAAAAGTTCTAATACGGATAACTTTGATAACTTTTCTACTCTGCTCCGCTTCGCTTGAACACTAATTGCCATAAAAATCCCTCCCCCTAAATTCGCTCCGCTATTCTTAATTTTGCACTTCTTGCTCTTGGATTCTCATCAATTTCTTCTTTACTAGGTATTATTGGACCAACTATTTGCCTTAATTTGTTTGAATTTTTAATAAAATGTTTTACAAGTCTATCCTCAAGTGAATGAAATGAAATAACTGCAAGTCTACCCCCAATTTCTAACAAATCAGGAACGTTATTTAAAAAATTTTCAATGTTACTTAGTTCACCGTTTACTTCAATTCGAATCGCTTGAAAAGTTTTTGTGGCAAAATGTCTTTTTCTTTTCCTTATTTCCTGAGGTGGTAAAGCTTTTCTTATTGCTTCAACTAATTCTAAAGTAGAATTAATTGGTCTACTATTTACAATACTTCTTGCAATTCTTCTAGAAAATCTTTCTTCACCATACTTAAAAATAATATCTGCAAGTTCTTTTTCAGAATAAAAATTTACAACATCATATGCTGTTTTTTTCTGTTCTAAATTCATACGCATATCAAGAGGCTCATCCCTATTAAACGTAAAACCTCTACCTTCAGCTTTCAGCTGATAAGTTGATATACCTAGGTCAATCAAGATTCCAGAAACCTTTTCAATATTAAGGGCTTTTAAAACAACAGGAAGGTCAACATAGGAAGACTTGAAGAGTTTAACATTACTAAAGCTGGAAAGATTTTTTTCTGCAATGGTCAACACTTCAGAATCAATATCTAAACCAATAACAAAAATATTAGGCGAAACTGAGGCCATAAGGGAAGTATGACCACCTTCACCAACTGTACAGTCAACATATATTCCATCTTTTTTCCAAATAAGATGTTCAATAACTTCTTTAGGCATTACTGGAATATGCTTATCTTCATATTTTCTCACTTTTCTCGCTCCGCTCCGCTAAAATAACTCATTATCTACTATAACATTTAAATATTCTTTTTCAAAATTAAAATTAAAAAAAACGAGCAGCTTTTAAGCATTTATTTATAAGCTCTGCTGCTCGTTTCTAATTTAATAACAAAAGTATACATTTATATTACAATTAAATTTCTAATAAAATTCCTGCCTTTTTCAACAATTTTTTTGAGATCATATTATGTTTTTCTAAAAAGTCAGAAATCTCAAAGCTCGTAAATTCACCATTAAATATTTTCATTTCTCCATTAATTACAGATAAATCAACCTGTTTTGGGTCACAAAGCAATATAGAATTTATTGGATTATGTAAACCTCCAGCAAATTCAACCTTATCTAACTTAAAACCTATAAAATCTGCGGCCATTTCTGGTGCTATTTTTCCAATATAATCATCCATTTTTAAAACACTTGCTCCACCTATTGTTGCCATTCTTAAAACTTCCCTAACAGTTAAAGCATTGGCTCCATATTTTGCTCTCTGGAGTAATAGTGCATTTCTTGCTTCCATTATCATGTTATTTGTATCATTACTTGCACTACCATCCACAGCAATTCCTATTCTGATTTTATTCTTTAACTCAGTTACTGGAGCAATTCCAGAGCCTAACCTCATATTTGAAGAAGGACAATGTGCCATTCCAACATCATTTTTTGAAAGTTTTTCCATATCTTCTTTACTCAACCAAACCATGTGAGCAAACCACACTTTATTGTTAAGCCAACCAAGTTCCTCCATATAATCTACGGGCCTTTTCCCAAATTTTTCAAGACAATATTCTTCTTCATCTCTTGTTTCAGCAAGGTGTGTATGAAGTAAAACATCATATTTATCAGCAATTTTTACAGTCTCTTTCATCAAGTATGGTGTCACCGAAAACGGCGAACAAGGCGCAAGCGCAACTCTAAGCATAGAATATTTGCTTGGATCATGATATTTTTCTATAACTCTAACACTTTCTTGCAATATTTCATCGTCAGTTTGAACAACACTATCTGGAGGAAGACCTCCGTTTTTTCTACTAAGCGACATACTTCCTCTTGTAGGATGAAACCTTACACCTATCAATTTTGCAGCTTCGATTTCTGCATCAAAAAGCTTGTTATTTCCATAAGGGTAAAGATAAAGATGATCAGTTGTTGTTGTAACACCAGTTTTAATCATTTCATAGAGTGCTATTAAACTACTTATATAAATTGCCTCTTCATCTATGAATTTCCATATTTCGTAGTGAAAAACAAGCCAATCAAAAAGTTTTTTGTCTGCAGCAAGTCCTCTAGTAAGTGATTGAAACATATGATGATGTGTATTTACAAAACCAGGAATAACCATATATCCATCTAAATCATATACTTTATCTGCTTCAATATTCTCCCAATTTCTTCCAACCTCTCTAATTACATTATCTTCCACTAAAATATAACCATTCTCAATATCTCCAATTTTTTCATCAAATGTGTAAATATAAGATATATTTTTAAATAATTTTCTCACATTATCACCTTCAATCTTCAAAATATATTTTCATAAGTTCATCATAATGTTTGTTTCTATATTCAAGTATTTTTTCATTGACTTCATAAACTTTTTCTTGTTGCTTAATCCAATAACTCTGATCCTTCTGTGCATTTAACTCTTCTACAGTTTTTCCTTGCTGCTCAACCCAGGTATAATATTTTAAATTATGCCATCTTTCTCTAGAATATTTATCACCTTCAAAAACCCAAGAAGGCTCTTTATATAATAAAATTCTTTCAGTTCGTGCTTTAGCTTCTGCTCTATCAAGTTTTCCAAACTTTTCCTCTAAATCTTTCATAACCGAATAATACCTCTCAATTGAATCAGTTGCAACTATAAAAATATTATCATCAGATGTAAAGTTATAATACTTTGCTATTTTTATTGCTCCAATTAAGTTAGCAACTCCTGATATCCCAAATTTATCTGATATAAAATCAACCATATCCTTTGGAGCAAATTCTTTCAAAAATTCAATTCCCACTGGATCGCTTAAAACCTGTAGCATTTTCTTTGATTCCATATCATCAACCAAAACAACTGCATCATTATTCATAACATTATGAATCCATGTAACATGCTTATCTCCAATACCTTGAATATCATGACCACCATATCCATTGAGAGAAATCGTTGGACATTGTAATGGCTCAACAGCGACTACTTTAGCTTCTGAAAATTCTTGTTTTACTCTATCACCAGATGCTATCGTTCCAGCAGAACCTACACCTAAAACAACTGCCGAAATTCTAGAATTTCCAATTTTTTTATTTTTTACTAATTCAATCATTGTATTTCCTGTAACATAGTAATGGAATCTATAATTGCCAAACTCTTCAAATTGGTTTAATATTCTTACGTGTTCAGGATCTTTATTATATAGTTCTTTTGATTTGTCATATATTTCTTTAACATTTGATTCACAACCAGGCGTTGCAATAACCTCAGCACCATATTTTTTAATAATTTCAAATCTTTCTTTACTCATAAGTTCTGGAAGTAAAACAATAGATCTATAATTCATTCTAGATGAAACCCAAGCTCCTCCAATTCCATAATTCCCAGTTGATGGCCAAATTAATGTATGTTTCAATGGATCCACTTCACCATAAACGGTTTTTTCTGCCAACACTGAGTATGTTGCACCCACTTTATGACTTCCTGACGGAAATTCTTTTGCATATAAAACAATTATATTAGCATCAACTCCTGTAATCTCTTTTGGAACTTCAAAATAATAAATTTCATTATTTTCATCTTTCCAAGTAATATTAAACAAGTTAATTGGATGAAGTGGGTCTTTTTTCTTCATTTCAATAGCTCTTTTCCTAATTTTTGGATCAATCTTTTCTGGATTAAGCATTTCTTCAAAAGTTGGTCCAATAACAGGGACTTTGCTTTTCATAATTTTCCCTCCTTAGTATTTTTTACTATTTCTTCTAAAGAAACAGGTATCTTATTTAAAAAAACCCCTATAGCATTAGAAACTGCGTTTAAAACTGAAGGTGGTGAACTCATTAACGATGGTTCACCCAATCCTTTAGCACCGAATGGTCCCTCTGAAAATTCTTCTTCCACAAAATAAACATGAATTTCTTCAGGAATGTCTTTAATAGTTGGAATCAAATAATTATTAAAATTAGTAGTAAGGATTTTTCCATTATTTTGCTTGATTTCTTCCATAATAGCGTACCCCATGCCTTGAATTACCCCGCCATGGACCTGACCAACGGCACCTTCAAAGTTTATAACTTTTCCAATATCATGACAAACCCATGCCTTTTTCAATGCTATTTTTCCAGTTAAAAAATCAACTTCCACAAGAGAAAGTTGCGTTGCAAAACTATATGTTATATACGCCTCACCAATTCCGTTTTCGTGATCAAAATGTAATTTTGGAGATTTATACCATCCAACCTCAGACAACTTAACGTTATTATCATTACATAACTTTGCAATTTCTTCAAAAGAAAATACTTTTTCTCTAATAAACACTTTCCCGTCTAAAAAAATAATTTCATTTTTGCCAACACCAAAATAAGAAGCTAAAAATCCAACTATGTTCTCTTTTAATTTCTCAGTTGCTATCTTTAAAGCATTACCACTAAAGAATGTAGTCCTTGAAGCTACAGTCGGCCCACTATCTTGAATAAACAATGTCTCAGGTTGTAAAACTCTAATTTTTGAAATATCTTGTCCCAATATTTCCGATACTATTATCGCCATTGTAGTTTTTGCACCTTGCCCCATTTCGGTATTACCTATCATTACATTAATAGTACCATCTGATTGAACATTAATCGTTGCAGTAGCGCCATCAAGATGTTGACCGCCAGCTCCTAAACTTACACCATAAAAAATATGAGACCAACCTAATCCTAGTTTTTTAAACGTAGAATTTTTATTATACTCTAAAACTTCTTTCTTTAAAAATTCATAATTTGATGCCTTATAAACTTTTTCTAAAGTTTTTTTTGCCCCAACTGATTGAGTTAGTACATGTCCGGTTGATGTCTCCTTATTTCTATCAAGTGCATTTCTCATTCTTATTTCATACGGATCAATATTTAACTTTTTTGCCGCGCGATCCATTATCGATTCAATTGCTACTAAAACTTGAGGTGAACCAAAGCCTCTAAAAGCTCCACAAGGAACTTTATTTGTATATACTCCATATACATCAACACTTACGTTTTTTACCGAATAAGCTCCACTTGCATGTACCATTGTTCTATACATAACTATCGGTGAAAGAGTTGAATAAGCTCCTATATCTAAATAAACTTTTGTCTTAATTCCCAAAATTTTTCCATCTTTTGCAAATGCAACTTTATAATATGATTTACTAGGATGTCTTTTACTTGTTTCTTTAATATCCATTTCTCTTGTATAGATTAATTTTACAGGTCTTTTTGTAATATATGATAAAAGAGCAGCCTTTGATGCTATGTATGATGGAACATCTTCTTTTCCGCCAAATCCTCCACCAGTTTCAGTCTGTATTACATTTAATCTATTTAATTCTATTCCTAATATTTTTGCTACGTCTTTTTGAACATAAAATGGACATTGCGCACTAACATAAATTTCCATTACCCCTCTTGGAGTATAATTTGCAACAACTCCTTGTGTTTCTAAATATGCATGTTCTTGATACCCCGTTTCAAAATTTTCTTCTATAATAAGATCAGCTTTTGAAAAAGCATCATCAACATTTCCTCTTCTAATTTTTCTATGAAAACCAATATTTGATTTCCCATTAACAATTATTTTATCCTGTATTGCTTCATCAATCGACAAAACAGGTGGCAACTCCTCAATTTCTACTTTTATTAATTTTCTAGCTTCTTCAATTGCATTCATAGATTCAGCAGCAATCAGTGCTAAAACATCTCCTTCAAACCTAATTTTTTCCCCTACAGGAACAAGAAAATTCATATC
The DNA here is from genome assembly GCF_020054775.1 of Thermosipho sp. (in: thermotogales). NCBI lineage: Bacteria > Thermotogati > Thermotogota > Thermotogae > Thermotogales > Fervidobacteriaceae > Thermosipho > Thermosipho sp. (in: thermotogales). The sequence continues at coordinate 20,990 of NZ_JAIHAP010000008.1, forward strand.
ATCTATAACATGGCCAAATTTATTAACTCCTGGAACATCTTTGTATGTTGCTATATATACTACTCCGGGAACTTTCTTTGCTTCCGAAATATCTATATTTTTCAATATTCCATGTGGAACATTAGCATAAACTACTCCTGCATATAACATATTTTCAAAATAATAATCTGCTACGTATTTTGAGGTTCCATAGGCTTTTTCTAATCCATCAATTCTCTTTACTTTCTTTCCAATTACATTCATAAATTACACCTCCACAAATAAATCAACTATTTTCTGTTTTTCAACATCAATTAATCCTTTATCTGTAATCTTTAATTTTGGTATTACAGCAAGTTGTAAAAAGTGTATTTGCATTAGAATATCACTATTTACACCAATTTCTACTAAAGAATTTTTTAATTTTCTTAATTCTTCAACTACAAAGCCATAGTTTTTGTCTGACATTAATCCAGCTATCGGAAGCGACAAAGAAGCTATAAGCTTTTTATTTTTTACAACAACAATTCCTCCATTCAACTCTTTTATTCTACTTATTGCATAATTCATATCCTCATCATTTGTCCCAACAACAGTTAAATTATGAGAATCATGACCAATTGTAGTTGCAACTGCTCCATTTTTAATTGAAAGTCCATGAACAAAACCAATTGAATAACCACTTGCTTTATGCCTATCAAAAACTGCTATTTTTATAATATCTCTATCAATATCTGAAACCACGTAACCTTTTTCAACATTTGGTTCAACTATTAGCTCATCTGTTAAGAGAGTCCCAGATTTTACAGATATCACACGTATTTTTCTATTCCTATTTTTAATACTTAAAGAGTAGTTTTTTACAATATTTATTTTGCCTAATGTGTTTGGAATATTACGAATTATGCTTTCAACATTCATATTAATCCTTTTATCTTCAACTACAATCTTTGAATCTTTAATAACAAACTTAATATTAAAATCTTTCAAATTATCAATAAAAACAATATCAGCTTTATAACCAGGTGAAATTGCACCCATACTTCTCAAATTAAAATATTTAGCAGTATTAATTGTTGCCATCCTAATTGCAATTATTGGATCAATTCCACTATCAATTGCACTTTTAATAATTCCATTTATATGACCTCTCTCAATTATGTCATTTGGGTCTCTATCATCAGTACAAAAAGAGAAGAAAAAGTGGTTCATTTCATTTACTGCTGGAAGTAATGCATTCAGGTTTCTGGCTGCCGTCCCTTCTCTAATAAATATTTGCATTCCTTTTGAAAGTTTTTCTAATGCTTCTTCCTTTGTTTCACATTCATGGTCAGATCGAACAAAAGCATCAATATATGCATTTAATTCTTTTCCCGTCAATCCTGGTGCATGACCATCAATCTTTTTATATTTATGTCTTAATATCTCAATTTTTGTAATTAAATCTCTATCACAATCTAAAACACCAGGATAATTCATAACTTCTCCTAAAGCGATAATTCTAAACGGATATTTTTCAACTAAGCTTACCATATCTTCAGCACCAAGTGTTGCTCCTGATGTTTCAAGATTTGTTGCTGGCACTGCAGATGGAATTGCAAAATAGACATTCAACGGTATACCTTCAGTTGACTTAATCATGTATTCAATACCTTCTACTCCTAAAACATTTGCAATTTCATGTGGATCAGCAATAATAGTTGTTGTACCAAAAGGAAGGATTAGTTTGGCAAACTCAGTAGGTGAAAGCATAGAACTTTCAATATGAACATGAGCATCTATAAGTCCTGGAATTGCAAATAGACCTTTTGCATCAATAACTTCCTTTCCAACTTTATAATCATCTCCAATTCCTGCAATTCTTTTTTTATAAAGAGCAATATTAGTTTTTTCAATTTTTCCAGTAAAAACATTTACAAGATTAACATTCTTTATTAATACATCAGGCATTTTTTTCCCTAAAGCAACAGGAACAATTTCATAAATTTTCATTATATCCCTCCTTCTTTTTAGGAAGATTATATAAAAAAATCACCCTTATAAAAAAGGGTGATTTTTTATCTTATTTAATAATAAATTCGTAAAATTATAAAATATTATCCTTTTTAACCTCTCAGTAACTGTAAAATATTTTGTGGAAGTGTATTTGCCTGAGCAAGCATAGCCATACCTGATTGAATTAATATCTGCTGTTTTGTAAAGAACATATTTTGCTTAGCCATATCAGCATCTCTTATTCTACTTTCAGACGATGTTAGATTTTCCGATGAAACACCTAAATTAGCAATTGTATGTTCCAATCTGTTTTGCATTGCTCCTAATTTTGAGCGAATTCCACTTACTTTATCTATAGCAGCATCTATTAAACTTATTACCCTTTCTGCTCCATCTTGCGAAGTAACATCAATTAAACTAGTGTTAAGTCCCAAATTTTTTGAATCAACAGCATCAATTCCGCCAATCATATTCGCACCCTCATTTGCACCAATCTGGAAAACCAAATAATCAGAACCAGTGTATTTCCCTTCAATTCTTGCAACCGCAGCATCAATAACTTCACCACTTGGTAATCCATTATAATTCGAAATTGATAAGACAGTTGAATCCCATCTTAGAGTAACACCACCTACTAGAACATATCCTTGAGCAAAAGAAGTAACAATTGTGCTATAAACAGATGAAGTTGTTACTAAAGTTATTCTTACATCCAATGCACTTGTAGGTGAACCTCTAAATTGTCCAACTTCAACCAAATAAGTACCTTCTTTAGCATTTTGATTTAAAGTGTTAATTGTTAAATCTATTATTCCGCCATTTACAATATTTGCTTCAGGATTTGCTCTAAAACTTTCTAAATTTCCATTCAAAAGCTTTTTAGTATTAAATTCGGTTGAACGAGCAATTCTATCAATTTCTTGACGCAATTGTTCTATTTCAGCTTGAATATTTTCTCTATCAACATCAGTATTTGTATCACTTGCTGCTTGAACTGCAAGTTCCCTCATTCTCTGAAGGATTGAATGAACTTCATTCAATGCACCTTCTGCTGTCTGGATTAATGATATAGCATCTTGTGCATTCTTTCTTGCCATATCAAGTCCTTTAATTTGACCTCTCATCTTTTCACTTATTGCAAGTCCAGCTGCATCATCAGCTGCTCTGTTAATCCTTAATCCAGAAGATAATTTTTCCAACGTTTTTGACATATTTGAATTAGTTAATGAAATTTGCCTCCAAGCATTTAAAGCGCTTAAATTATGGTTTATTCTCACTTTATACACCTCCTATTCTTTTTCTAACAAATTTTTCTTTATTAATTATTTTTTTCCTAAAAAAATAGCATCTCACCTTACTGGTGAGATGCTATTTTAAAGAATTTTTTATTATTTTAATGATCCTGGGAAGTGACAAGCTACAAAGTGACCCGGTGATACCTCTTTCAATTGTGGTTCCTCTTTTGCACAAATTTCCTTTGCTACAGGACATCTTGGATGGAATCTACATCCACTAGGTGGATTTACTGGACTTGGAACATCTCCTGTCAAAATTATCCTTTTCTTTTTATATTCAGGATTTGGAACCGGTATAGCACTCATTAATGCTTTTGTATAGGGATGTAATGGATTATCAAATAGTTCTTTCTTGGAAGCATTTTCAACAATTTTTCCTAAATACATAACGACTACCCTATCAGAAATATATTTAATGACTGATAAGTCATGTGAGATAAACAAATAAGTTAAATTATGTTTCTTTTGAAGTTCAAGCATTAAGTTAATAACTTGAGATCTAATGGAAACATCAAGTGCTGCTACTGCTTCATCGGCAACTATTAATTTTGGATTCATCAATAATGCCCTTGCTATTCCTATTCTTTGACGTTGTCCTCCAGAAAATTGGTGAGGAAATCTATACATATGTTCTCCATGAATACCAACTTCTTCTAAAACTTCTTTTACCTTATCTACTACTTCAGATTTTTTTATCAGCCCATGCAATACAGGCCCTTCAGAAACAATTGTCTTAACTCTAATTCTTGGATTAAGAGAACTATATGGATCCTGAAAAACTATTTGCATCGTTCTTCTAAAATCTCTTCTCTTTTCAGTGATATTATCTAAAAGTTTGCTATAAAAACCACTTTCGCCTAGTTCCTCATATAACTCATAATATTCTTTATCAATTCCTGTAAATTTTGATGGATCTTCCTTTTTAAATTTCTCTATATACATTTTCTTTAAATATTTCTTTGCTCTATAACGTGGCATAAAATAATATGTTGTATCCTTTCCGTCTACAATAATTCTTCCAGATGTAGGCTCATAAAGTCTTAAAAGCGTCATTCCAGCAGTAGTTTTTCCACAACCTGATTCACCAACAAGCCCAACAGTCTCACCTTCATAAATTTCAAAGCTGATGTCATCTACTGCTCTAACCCATGCTACTATTCTTTTAAATACTCCTGCACGAATTGGAAAATACTTTACAAGATTATCAACTTTAACTAATACTTTTTTTTCACTCATGCACTTTCACCAGCCTTTTTGAGTTTCTGAGCCTCTTCAACTTTTTTATAATAAAAACATCTTGAATAATGATTTTTTCCAACTTCATATAAAGGTGGAATTTCCTTTTTACATCTTTCATCTGCAAACTCACATCTGGTATTAAACCTACATCCTGGTGGAAAATGTAATGGATCAGGAACAATTCCTGGTATATTATAGAGTTTGTCCTGTTCTATATCTAATCTTGGAATTGAATTTAAAAGTCCCCAAGTATATGGATGTCTCATTTCTTTAAATAATTCTTTTACATCAGCAGTTTCCATAACCATTCCACCATACATTACAACAACTCTATCAGCATTTTCTGCAATAACACCAACATCATGCGTAATTAAAATTATAGCCATTCCATACTCTCTTTGTAATTCCTTCATTAAATCAAGTATTTGCGCTTGAATAGTAACATCAAGAGCAGTTGTTGGCTCATCCGCAATTAATAATTTTGGCTTACATGAAAGTGCCATTGCAATCATCGCTCTTTGCCTCATACCACCAGATAATTCATGTGGATACTCATCAACACGTTTTTCTGGTTCAGGTATTCCAACTTTTCTTAACATGTCAATTGCCATTCTTCTTGCTTCCTTTTTATCAACATCTTGGTGCAACAAAATTGCTTCCATAATCTGCTCACCAATTGTAAAAACTGGATTTAAAGCTACCATTGGCTCCTGAAAAATCATTGCAATATCATTACCTCTAATTTTTCTCATTTCATCTTCTGATAGCTCTAAAAGATTCTTTCCTTCAAAAATTATTTGACTTCCTTCTAAAATTTCACCATTTGGATCCAACAATCTTAAAATTGATAATGAGGTAACACTTTTTCCACTACCAGATTCACCAACAATTCCAAGTGTCTCGCCAGGATAAACTTCAAAATCCACTCCGTCAACTGCTTTAACAACTCCATCTTCTGTATGAAAATAGGTCTTTAAATTCTTTACTTCTAATAATGGTTTTTTTTCCAACTCAATCACTCCTTTTATTTCAATTTCGGATCAAAGACATCTCTTAAAGCATCACCTACTAAATTCCATGCTAATACAAACAAAACCATTGCCATTCCTGGATAAAAAACGGTATACCAATAAGCTAGTGCTTGACCACTAGCACCTAATATATAGTTTCTTGTATAGTTAAGCATTGAACCCCAATCAGCATAACCAATTGGAGCACCAAGTCCTAAGAATGAAAGTGCAGCAGCTGTAATTACTAAAGATCCTAATCTCATTGTAGCTTGAACTAAAACCGGGAAGATTGTGTTTGGAAGTACATGTCTTACAATTATAATAAAGTTTTTTATTCCAAGAGCCTTTGCAGCCAAAACAAATTGTTCTTCTTTAACTTGCAATATATTAGCTCTAATTAATCTTGCAACTGCCATCCAACCAAAAACTATCATTGCAATCATAACTTTATCTAAACCACTTCCTAATATTGTTGTTAATACCATTGCAGCTAACAAAAATGGTATTGATAAGAAAATATCCGTAATTCTCATTAGAATTTCATCTATCCAACCACCAAAATAACCAGCAATTGATCCTATTATTAAACCAATTATTGTTGATAACGTGACAACTGTTAAACCAATTTTAAAAGCAGTTCTTGTACCCCAAATTACCCCGTAATAAATGTCTCTACCGGCAATCATACCAAAGGGATGATCTTTGCTTGGTGGTACTGGATCTGAACTCCAAGAAAGTATTGGCATTATGTACGGATCTTCAAGTTTCATAGGATTTCCATTTTCATCTGGAAACATTGGATTAACAGGCGGTGCAAGTAATGGAGCAAATGCAGCAATCAACGCAAAAAATATTAACAATGAAAATCCTAAAACTGCAGAAGGATTTCTAAACAATTTTTTCATTGTTCTTTTAAACTCTGTATTCATCAACATCCACCTCCCTAACCTAGTCTGATTCTTGGGTCTAATATTGCGTATAGTATATCGATTATCAAATTTCCAATAACAAGCAGTGTTGAATAAAACAAAGTGCTACCTAAAATTGCTGCATAATCAAGCTGAGTAGCTGCTTGTGCTGTAAATCTACCCATTCCAACTCTATTAAAAATAACTTCAACTATAACAGTTCCTGCAAGTAAGCCAATAACCATTGCACCAGCAACCGTTACAACAGGAATCATTGCATTCTTTTTGGCATGTTTGTGTATAACTTCCTTTTCAGGAACCCCTTTAGCTCTAGCAGTTCTAACATATTCTTTACCAAGAACTTCAAGCATACTTGATCTTGTAATTCTTAACAAATACGCCCACCAAAGCCAAGAAATTGTTAGAATAGGTCCAATTAAGTGTCTCAATGCATCCCAGAAAACATCAAGTCTTCCATTCAATAAAGCATCAATTGTCAATAAATGCGTTATTTTATGAAAACTATCTGATTTTACTATTGAATCTGCCCAATCACTCAAAGTTCCTGGTGGAAACCATCCAAGAACTGAATAGAAAATCATCAAAACTATTAACCCAAAAACAAAATCAGGAAGAGACCAACCAACAATTGCAAAAATCCTTATAAAATGATCTATAAACTTATCTCTATTAACCGCAGCCGTAACACCTAACCAAATACCAACTGCAATAACCGGTATAAATGCATAAAGTGCAAGCTCGATCGTATAAGGAATTCTTTCTTTAATAGCATCAGCAACTGGTTGCTTGGCTGTAACAGACCATCCCAATTCACCTTTTAAAACTCCACCAAGCCATTTAAAATATCTAGTCCACATTGGATCATTTAAACCATACTTTTCAATTAATCTATCAATGTCTTCATTTGAAAGCTTGTCAAATACATTTGGATTTACATATGCTGAAATCATTTTTTCAGGACCTAATATTTCTGTAAAACTAAATATTATCAAAGTTACACCAAACAAAATCAGTGGAAGTAGCAAAAGCCTCCGAATAATATACGCCGTCAAGTTTAACACCTCCTAAATTTTTTAAGTTTACATCAATATTATTATAACAGCAGTAAAAAATGTTTCAAGTCTGAATTAAACTTAATTTTATTTTAAATCTTGTAATTTTTAGTAAATACTTATAAATATTCCTTTAAACGTAACGCTATCTTATTACCCACTATCTTCGAAAGTTCTTCAAGAGGTGCATTTTTTATATTTTCTATACTTTTATACTTTTTAAGCAATATTTTTTTTCTTTTTGGTCCAATTCCTGGAATATCGTCTAGTTTGCTTAATGTATAATTTTTTAACTTTAAGCTACCACTAAAACTATTTGCTACTCTATGTGTTTCATCACGTATTGATATTAAAGTGCGTAAAACTTCATCATTTTCTTTCAATTTAAATTCTTTATTTTTTGTAACAATTATTTCTTCCTTTTTAGCAATACCAACCACATCAACATCTAGTCCCAATTCATTAAACGCTTCAATCGCAGCATTGACCTGTCCTCTTCCTCCGTCAACAAAAATTAGATCAGGCGCTTCATGTTTTGTATATCTTTTCCTAATAAACATCCTGATACTTTCAAAATCATCTAAAATATCACCAAGTTTATACCTTCTATATTCTTCTGGCTTTGGTACTCCATTTTCAAACACTACCAAAGATGCTACTGTAAATTTTCCATTTCTGTGAGAAATATCTGTTCCTTCAATTCTATATGGAATCTTTTTCAAACCTAATATTTCTTTAATCTTTTTTAAAGTATCTCTTCTCAGTCTTTTTGCTTTGAAATGTTCTTTTAAATTTTCATATGCTATTTCAAGTAAATATCTATCACTATCATCTAAAGAAACATTTATAGGTATATCAAACTCTATTTTATTTAAATTACTACTTTCGAATGTAACTATTTTTGTCGGTAAATCACTTTTCATTCCATAGTAAAATTGATATAAAAATTCTTCAAATGACAAATTCGCTTCATAAAAAAGCTTTGATAATAAAACTCCACCACGAACCTTTAAAACTAAAAAAACTTTTTTTGAATATGCAATATAGTCCACACATCTTTTATCATTTAAAATCACACCTTGTGTGTTTAACAGTTTTTCAAATGATAATAACAAATCTCTATATTTAGCTGCATTTTCAAAATCAAGCATTTTAGAATGATAATTCATCTTTTGTTCAATATAGTCTTTTACAAATTCAAAATCTCCTGATAAAACCTTTTTTAAATTATTTATTGCCGACATATAAATATTTTTATTTTCAAATTTGCATGGTGCCAGACATGTTTTTAAATGATATTCAATACAAGGTTTCTTAATTTTAGATAAATCTTTTTTGCAAGTTCTGAACCCAAAAATTTTTTGTAAAATCTCTAACAATAATCTTGTAAAAGTTATATTAGTAAAAGGGCCAAAAAATATTCCTGAACTTTTCCTACTTCTTGTAACTTCAACATACGGATATTCATCATCTGATATCCTAATATACGGATATCTTTCACCTTCTTTTAGCATTATGTTATACTTTGGTTTATGTTTAAATATTAAGGTAGCCTCTAATAATAATGCCTCTTTTTCATTTTTTACAATAATAACTTCTAGACTATTTGATTCCTCAACAATTAGCCTACTCTTTTCTTCTTTAAGTGAAAAATGTGAATTAAGCCTTCTTTTTAAATTTTTTGCTTTTCCAATATAAATATATTCACTTCCATTCTTAAAGATATATACTCCAGGTTTTTCACTGACGTTATATAAAACACTTTTGTCTAACATTTGATCCCTCCATACAAAAAATGTGGGGACTTCCCCCACATTTTTTATGAGCTAAACTTTTCTTATTCTATATTTCTATTTTTAATACCAAAAATCAAAGTTATAACATATGCCCAACCGATAGAAAATAAAGCAACAAATGCAGCATCTTTAACCCAAATCAAATCAATTATCAAGAAGACAATCATTATTATTGAAAATAGTATAGCTTTTCTCATTGCCTTACGAATATTCAACTTTGAAATATCACTAGCAGCTAGCATTGAGTAAATAGCTATTACTAAATACGCAACTGGCGATATAGACAAACCAAGTTTTGAATAAAAATTTACAAATCCACCAGATGCAAAAAACGCAAGAGAAACAGCGAAAAATACCCATGACACCACACTTGAAATACCAAATGAGGATTTAGCTTGTTGAATCACACCAAGCAATAATACCAATCCAATTACTATATTCATTATAAAAACCAAAACTGCATAAGCGGTAACCCCTAACATTAATTATCACCTTCACTGTTAAGAAATTCCTTATATTCTTCCTCGGTCATCAATTCATCAAGCTCTGAAGGATTTGAAATTTCAATTTTCACCAACCATCCTTCACCTTCAGCATCTTCATTAACAAGTTCTGGCCTTGCATCAAGCTCACTATTTACTTCTACAATTTTTCCGCTAATTGGTGCATAAACATCACTTGCTGCTTTAACACTTTCTATTGATAACAAAACATCACCTTTTTTAACTTCTTTACCTACTTCTGGCAAATCAACATAAACAATATCTCCAAGCTCTTCTTGTGCATGAGAAGTAATTCCAACATACCCGTTTTCATCTACCCATTCATGAGTTTTTGTAAATTTTTTCATGAAAACCCCTCCTTGATTTTATTTGTTCATTAATATTCTAACATATAAACTAACTATTTCAACTATCTAGAGATAGTATATAAGTTTAATTCTAATAGAAAATTTGTAATTTTCCTGTATTAATAAAATTATTGAAATGTCATAAATCAAATGTTAAAATGGACAATGTTTGGAAGAATTAGATCAGGAGGTGATTTAATGAAGATAGAATACTTTAAGAATGACAAATGCAGTGTATGTAAAGCTATGCTTCCTAAAATCCAAACTATAGCAAAAAACTTTGATATTGATATTGAGGTAATTGACGTTATAGAAAATCCTTCTTATCCAGCTCAAAAATTAGTATTTACAGTACCAACAGTAATAATATTGGATAAAGAATTTGAAATCAAACGATTTGCAAGAAATTTTAGTATTAGTGAGGTAATAAATACAATTGAAAGATACCTAGAAATAAGTAATAAAGAATAAGGCTAATAGGGAAATCCCTATTAGCCTATAATTAATTTTCCTAAATTTAAGAAGATAAAGGACAATATATATGCTATCAAAAAACTATATATTACAGTAAAAATAACCCACTTCCAACTTCCAGTTTCACTTTTTATGGTCGCAATTGTAGCAAAACAAGGAATATATAACATCACAAAAATTAAAAATGCATAAGCATTTACACTATTTAAAGACTCACTAAGAGCGAGTTTTGCACTAATCAAATCTCCCTCTGTAAATCCATATAACATAGACATTGTCGAAACTATTACTTCTTTAGCAACACCTCCAAAAAATAATGCTGTTCCAATTTTCCAATCAAAACCTAGAGGTTTTAAAATATATTCCAAAGTTTTTCCGATATATGATGCATAACTTGTTTCAACATCTCCTTTATTTGGAAAATAAGTAAGTCCCCAAACTAAAATACTTGTAATAAGAATTATTGTTCCTGCCTTCTTTAAAAAATGACTTCCTTTATTCCACATATAAATTGCTATATTTCTAATCGTAGGCACTCTATACCTGGGCAATTCCATTACTAATGGGACACTTTCACCCTTGAAAAATACTTTATTGACAAAAAAAGCTGTAAAAGCTGTAATCAATATACTTATAGCATAAATACTAAACAAAACCTCAGCTTTATACCTTGGAAAAAATATACTGATTATCATCATATAAACAGGCAACCTTGCACTACATGAAATAAAAGGTGCCGAAAGTATAGTTCCTAATCTTTCTTTCTCATCTGGTAATCCTCTTGCAGTCATAATAGATGGAACATTACAACCAAAACCTAACAGTAAAGACATAAATGATCTTCCTGAAAGTTTCATTTTATACATTATTCTATCCAATACAAAAGCTGCTCTGGGCAAATAACCTGTTTCTTCTAAAATACCTAACGCAATAAACAATGCAAAAATATTAGGAACAAATACTAAAACACCACCAACACCACCAATTAATCCATCTGCAATTAACGAAGTGAACAAACCATCACCAAAAGATTTTACATAGTCTGCAAGTTGACTAAAAGAATAATCCAATATATCAGCTAATGGCTGTACCACATCAAAAGTAAATTTAAATATAATATACATAATAGCTACTAAAATTGGAATACCAAATATTTTGTGTGTTAAAACGTGGTCTATCTTATCATTCATGGTCTTTATATACTCAATATTATTACCAGAATACGCTTCTTTTAATACGTATTTTACATATTCATATCTTATTTTCGGAATATGATTCAATGCATTTTCTTTAATAGCTTTATCAATTTTCACTATATTTTCAAGTTTATTAACAAAATATTCGTCCCCTTCTAAATATTTAAGTGCAGCATATCTTTTATTTTTAAATAAATCATCTGGAATTTGATTTTCAATATCTACAATTATCTTTTCATATTCTTTATAATCAAAAATAACATTTTTAATTTTTTTACCTTTTGCTATATCAACTATCATATCTTTTAACTCACTAATTCCTTCTCCAGTTTTTGCGGAAGTAAATACTACAGGGACTCCAAAATGTTTTTGAAGTTCATACTTATCAATTTTTGTCTTTTGCCTTTTAACTTCATCATAAGAATTCATAACCAAGATTACGCTTTTTGTAATCTCCAAAGTTTCTATTAGAAGATAAAAACTCTGTTCCGGATTCAAAGAATCAGCTATTAGTAGAGTCACATTAGGAGTTGAAAAAAACAAAAAATCTCTAGTAATTTTTTCATCAATCGATTTTGATGATAAAGAATACGTTCCAGGAAGATCTATAAAATGTAACGTATTTCCTTTCCATTCTGTTGCACCTTCAATTTTGCTTACAGTAACTCCGGGCCAATTTGCAACATATTGCCTTGCACCAACGAGCCTATTAAAAATACTTGTTTTACCAACATTTGGATTCCCAACTAAAGCTACGGTCACTACCATATCATTTCCTCCTTAATATTATTTTGTTTTTCATCCCCTCACCTAAATGAATCTTACTATTATCCACAAAAATTTCACTATTTTTTATTTGAATAATTTTTCCCGGCAAAATTCCCAATCTACTAATCTTATATATAAATCTTTTTCCTCCACAAACTTTAACAACTTCATATTCACCATCATTTGCCAAAGATAATGGTATTGAATCATCTAACAATACAACTTCAATAGTAGAAGCCTCTGAATTCCTCATAGATATTAATTTATTAAAAACTCTGTACATTCTTGGATCTCCCATAGGAGAAGTTCTAACAACTTCGACTATGCTTTCAGGAATTAATCCCAAACCCAAAAGTCTGTTTCTAATTTTAGAATCCTTGATTGATAAAATTTTCACTTTTACACATTCAGGTATTTTATCTAAAGTCAAAGCTACTACTCCCTTCTTATTGAAAATTATTCTCAACAAGATTTTATCAAAAGTTTTAGTTAAAGTCAAGTAGTGATATAATTTATATATGACTAAAAGGAGGAGATTTTATGAATAATAAATTAAAATGGATTGTCATAACAATTTCACTGACTTTAACTATAATTAGTATGTTCACAGTAACGCTTTTTTCAAAAGGAATAATTCAATATTCTTGGATTTTAAAAGTTCCTGGAAGAATTTCTGGAGGACAATTTATACCTGGAATGGAAAAGTTGTATTTTAAACTCTTCCTTAGCTTTTTATTCAATACATTGGCAATTCTTACTTTATCGACATTATTTAGCAAATTTAATAATAAAATTACTGACGAAATCTCACTTGTTCTTGGTATAACTTTCTTATTTGTTTCATTATTATCTTTTTACAATATTTTTCAACTAATAGCATTCCTTTTTTCTTTACTTTTGTTATATTTTATATTTTCAAAACGCTAAATAATTTTCAATCTTTTCAAGTGTTTTTGGACCAATCCCATTAACATTTAGAAGTTCATCTAAAGACTTAAACTTACCATTTTTTTCTCTATACTCAATTATTCTCTTTGCTTTTGAAGGACCTATTCCTGGTAATTTTTCAAGCTGTTTTTCATCAGCTTCATTAATATTTATCTTTTTTAGCTCATTATTCATATTAATTTGTACCTCATTCGTTTTTGAAACTGTTACATAATCTCTTATTTTTTCAAGTGTTGACGGACCAATCCCAGTAACATTTATTAAATCATCAATTGAATTAAAATTCCCGTGCGCCTGCCTGTAGGAAATAATTGCTTTTGCTTTTACTGTTCCAATCCCAGGAAGACTCATTAACTGTTCTAAATCAGCCTTGTTAAGATCTATTATTTGTGATTCATAGTCTCTCTTAATTTCCTTACTATTTACATTATTATATTGTTTTTCATGAAATATAACTGTACTTATCAATATAAATAGTGTGAAAATAATGATAAATTCTTTAAAATACTTTATTTTGCTATTCAAAATCTCACCATAAAACAAAGCTTGCATACCCTACGGTAAAAGTATAATCCTTTGAATATTCGGCACTGGTAGTGTGATATACAAGCTTTACATTATCAAAATACATCGTTAAAACTGACATTGGCCCTATTCCACAAGCACTAATTGATTTTCTTAGCGAATAAATTCCTTCTATATTCCTTTCCAATATCTTTTCAATCAATTTTTCATCTTTTCTAAGAGTAATTTCATGAGATTCGTAATGATTAAAATCAGATGAAGCAACTAAAAGAGTATTTTTTAAATCTATCTTTTTTAATAATTCAACTATCTTTATTGTGTTTTCATAAGATTGATAATTATAAATAATCGGTACAAATTTAAAGCTGCCAAAATAATATTTTAAAATCGGCAGCAAAACTTCAATTGAATGTTCTAATATATGAGCTTTATAGTTCTCTTCAAAAATTTCATTTTTTAACAAATAATTATTTAATTCTTCGTCAATCCCAACATATCCAAAGGGAGTATTCCATTTTCCTCTTGGCCACAATGAACAAATATTTCCGGCAATTCCAGTATGATTTGTTCCAAATATAATTATTCTTTCAGGTTTTCCAAAATCCAAAGCTTTACATATTGCATACAAAGCCGTTTTGCCACTATAAACGTATCCTGCATGAGGCAAAATTAAACCAAAATTAGAATTTGTATTTTTAATTTCTTTTACTTTGCAAAATTGGTTAAAAAATTTTATCAATAATTCTGAATTTTTAGGATAAAATTTATCAGCATAGTACATCTCTCTTTCCATTATTTCACAACCTTGGCTGAAATAAATATTACTATATTACGTTTAACTTTATCAGATTTTTCAGAAACAAAGAATTTTCCAATAATTGGTAAATCACCTAATATTGGAATCTTTGAAACTGTTTTGCTATTTTCCTCTCTAGAAAGTCCTCCAATTACTAAAGTCTGATTTTCTTTCAACAATATCTTTGATGAAAATTCTCTTGTTCTTTCAACTGGTAATGAGAGCGAGTATTGTCTCTTTAAATCCCAATCAAAACTACTGACTTTAATATTAAGTTCCAAATCAATAGTATTATCAGCATTAATATACGGAGTAATTTCAAGTGTTACTCCAGATTCAATGTATTTAATTTCTTGAGTATTTTCTGCTGTTGATAAAACTATAGGGATCTTATCACCTATTAAAATACTTGCTGTTTCTCCGCTCTTTGCTACTACGTTTGGACTTGCTAAAACATTTGTGTTTTTATTAGTTACATTATTTCCATTGCCTATCTCAATATTTAAACTACTATTACCATCACTTCCAATAGACAATAACTTATTTATAATTCCTTCAATGCTCAAATTACTCAATGATAATTTAACGTTAAAATCATCATTTGATAAAGTACCCAAATCTGACGTTATTTTCCCCAAATTATACTCAAAATTATCTGATAACTCTTCATCTACTACTTTAACTTCTATCAATGCAAGCTTTGCATTTAAATTTTGTTTAATGTAACTTCTGACCTCTTCAGCAACTTTTGCATCAATTCCTGTTGCAATAACAACTCCTGCCGAAGTATCAACAAACGATTGACCACCATAAAACTCTATTAATTCTTTTACTTTATCAACATTTTGAGAAACTGAAAATACAAATGTTGTAGTTGTCTTTGTTGAACTACCTGTTATCATATCAAAGATGTAAATACCGTTTTCTTTTTTTATTGCTACATTATAATTACTTAAAATTGTTTCAAAATCATCAAAAGTAATATCTTGAACGTAAATATTAGCAATTGAATTAATTTCTCTTGAAATAACAGCAGAGTATTTATAACCTTTTACAACCTGTTCAATTATATTTTTAAGTGGAACATTTTCTGCGTTTATTGTAATTAAACCATCTTCACTTATATTCACATTTTTCCCACTAACATTTGTAACATTTTCTTGCCCTTTTGGTTTTATAAATACCATACTTCCTTCTTTTGTTATATCGACTTTCGAACTTATAATATTTTCAAATTCGTCCAGACTCGAATCTTTTAAAACAATATTCAAATTATCGGTTACAGAATCAATCAAAACCGAATAACCAAATTTGGGATAAATTTCTCTGGCAAGTTGTTCTATTGAAATATTAGTAGCATTAATAGTAATTTTATTATCAACAACCTCTACAAATTGTGATTTTAATTTTCTTCCAACATGTAAAAATCCGTTTTCTTCTCTAACAAAAACACCGTATTCGTTTAATAATTTCTCAAAATCTTCTATCGATGCATTTGACAATTTTATATCTACTTTCTTTTTCACTTCTTCATCAAATATTACACTCTTTTTAGTTGTTAATAAAAATACTTTCTTAATTAATTCGTCTAAATCATAATCTTTTACATCTATATATAATCTACCATTTTCGAAACTTATTTGATTCTTAGAAAATTCTTTTAATAACTCTATTGCCCTATAAACTAATTTTTCATTGCCCTTTAAATAAAACTTATCATCTATTTTTTTAACAATTATGTTATTTCCAAAGTAAAGATTTAATAGCTCATTAATCTTTCCTTCGTCTAAATCACTTGCCAACGAAACTATTGTCGAATCATTAGTTAAATTTTCAAGCAAAGTTTCTGCTTCATCGATTTCTGACTGGCTCCCTAAAAGCAATACATTATTGTTTATTTTAAATACCTTTAATTCTCCCACCTCTTTTAATAATTCGTCAATTCCATCAAAATAAACATTATTTAAAATCTTAAAACTCTTACCTTGTGAGTATTTTCTTACAAATTCTCTTGCTTTTTCAACATTTTCACTACTTCCATTAAGAATTAATATCTGACTTTTTGGATAATATTCCATATTCACTTTATACAACTGCGATATTACTCCTTGAAGTTCTTCGTAATTTTGAAGATTTATTTTCTCCAAATAATATTTATTTTCACTATTGCCAAAATAATTATTTATAAACTCAAATGCCTTGGAAATTTGTCTTCCTTTAAGAATAACACCTTTTTCAGTATTGATAACTTCAATGTTATACAAATCTTTTAAAATCTTTGTTTGAGATTCATTAAGATGAATATTTTCAATAAACTGTATTTTTTCTCCGTAACTTTCTCTAATTTCCTTTACCTTGTTTTCCATATCATTATTTACATTATTAAAAACCATCAAATTATCAGTTTCATAGACTGGTGAAGCATCCAAAAGTGCTTTAAAAACTGCTTTTGGCGGATCAAATGGAGTTATCTCTAAAACAAATTTTGAATTTAAAGTATTATTAGCAATTATTTCATCAATAACTTTTTCTTTTCCTCTAATCAAGAAACTACCATCTGAAAATTCCTTTAAAATTTCCACATCGTACAGTTTTAAATTTTCTTTATTAATTTTCAACCTTAAAGTTTTTACACTTGCAAGTTCCAAAAATTGCATAAATCTAGAATAAACTTGTTTAGTTACAAAAAGAGTTACGAAAACTTTTCCATTAACTTCTAAAACCTTACCGTTTTCCTCGGAAACACTTAAATATTCTAATGCCCTTTTAACTGTATCAACATTTATATCTTCAAAAACCATTCTGTAAGGATTACCTATTGTTCTATCATTATTTAATCTAATCACTACATCTCTAAACTTCTCTGGAACTTTTATGTCTTGACCTAAAGATTTAAATGGTATATTTAAGCTTTCTAAAATAGTTTTTATTCTTTCTGGATACCCAACTTCAACTGTTACATAATCAAAAAATGGATCGTCAAAACTATCTTTTAAAATTGAAATTAAGTAACCAATAGTATTAGCAGATTCATTATCTGAATATATCGCAACTTGCCTTAATCCATACAAAATAGAATATTTAAAATCATATATACTCGAAATATTAGTTAAAAAATCTTCTAAAACTTCTTTACTAACATTAAATTTAAAGTAATACCATGACTTACTGGGCTGCTGAGATATAGCATCAGCAATTAATCTGTGTTCCCTAATGCCTCCATAGACAAATAGTTTGCTCTTATCCTTTATATAATTAGCAAAAGTTCCAGCACCAAGTAACAATCTTATTTTCTCAGAATCAATTTCCTCATAATAAATTTGCCAATAATATGCAAAATTCTTTTTAATTTCATTTTCTAACCCCAAATAAAGCGTTCCATCCGGTCCATATGCATAACAAACATCTGGATTATTTAATAGTAACAATCTTAAAGCATCTTCAATAGAAACATCATTGACCTCGAGATTCACATTTTTATTTCTAACTCCATCGTATAGTGAAATATTAACACCAATTGCATCAGAAAAATCCCTTATAACAACATCCAATGGAGCATTCAAAAATGAAAAACTATATTTCTTATCAGAAACACTTACAGGCATTGTAATAACTATTTTATTCCCCATAACAATCCAATCAACCTTAACTGGTACCAGATAAAACAAGAATACATTTGTATCATTATTAATAGTTACTATTTGTAAACCTTCTAAAGGACCTTTCGATACTGGTAAAAATGAATTTTTAGAAATTGTATTTTTTAAGGTCAAATAATAAACATTTTGTGAATCATTCCAACCAAAATCAACTTCAGAGGGTTGAAGATTCCTATCATTCTCTATTATCAACTGCATTTTATTACCATTTATGTAATAATCAACGTTAACTAAATTAGCAATCAAATTTAAAGATATAACCAAAAATAAAATAACTGCAAATTTAATTTTCATCACTTATCCCCCCTGACTTTTTTGAAACTATTAATTTAATACTTCCATCTTTAATATCTAATACCACAAGACTATTTCCTGAAATATTTAATATGTAATATCTATTTAGTAAAATCTGCTTGGGATCAACTTTCAATAATTGCTTATCATTTCTTAAATATACCACTGAAGTTCCTGATTCATCATAATAACCTAAATATTCTAAATCTTCTACAATTGAAAAATTACCCAATTTCGAGTAACTTCCATCAATTTTCAAGTAATAAGGCTCAAAAAAACTTACATCTTTTACATTAATAAAGTTTAGATAATAATCTTTTATTTTAACAACATTAACAGAACTTAAAACTTCAACTTCTAAACTTTTTCTCAAATTTAAAATAGAAATGAAAAAAATTACTACAATTAAAATTAACACTAAAATAATAAATAAATATTTCTTATTTAATGTCAATTATATCACCAACCTCTAAATCTAACGAAATGTTTGCTTTACTTTTGGAATTAAATATTAATGGAAAATCAACATTTACATCAACATTTAATTTATTAATAATTATAGATTTTGAATTAACCAAATTATAGAAAAACTTTTCAAATTCTTCCCTTTCAAGTGTATTAGATAAACGTTTGTTTTCATCTAAATACTTAGCTATTTCACTACTAAAATGACTATCTTTATTTAAAAATAACTTTGCATTATTATACTGCGTTAACAAAATTTTAAAATCACTAATTTTCCTATCTAAAATTATAGTTTTTTGATTAAACTTTTTTAAAAATGAAATTTTAATAAATAAAAAATCATACAGTGCAAATAAAATCCCAAACAAAAAGGCTATAATTAAAATCAAATTAGCAATTTTTAATTTCAAACTCACAACTCTCCCCCCAATTGTAACTCATACATTTTAAAATTCTCATATACATTTTTAATGTCAGTAACTTTTAGTTCGACATTTTTATAATACTTACTTAATTTCTCCTTTATCGTTTCGGGAACAACAGGCTTTTCCGAATATTCATAAAAAGTTATCAAAAAACTATTACCATCAAATTCAATATTTTTTATAAAAAAATATTCATTAATATTAGATAATTCATTAACTAAAACTTGAAGAAAATACTTTGAAAAGAAAGATTTATTCAAAGAAGTTTTTAAAAATCTAATCTTATTAATCAAACTATTTATTTTAGAATCATATTCTGAAATCTTTAAATCAACAATGTCAGGAATTTCAGTTAATTCATTAAAAGAAATTTCATTAAAAACCAATGGATGATTTCTAATTATATTTGCTATATTTGTAAACAAAAAGAATTGAGAAAAATAATACAATGAAAAAAAAGGTAGAAACGATATAATTAAATATATTAAAAATCTCTTTAATGAAATTCTCTTTTCTTTATCTTTGTATAAATTTAAATTTTCCAAACTCAAATCCCCCCCTTGTAATTAACCCTAAACTTCCTAAATACTTAGGTTTTATAACAGGATATTTAAAATTGCGAGCAGTGAAAATTTTATTAAAAATTTCAGAATCTGTATAATGTTCAAAAATTAATTTATTCACTAATTCTGAATCAGTATATACAAATCCAGATTGTATATCTTCAATCGTTAATTGTTTTTGAGAAGAATTTAAACTAACAAAAATCTCACGTTCAATCAATGAAAACATGTCTCCTAAAAAATTGTATAAAAATCTACTAACATCTTCTTTTAAAGCTTCATCATCCAAATCTTCAACTTCATATAAATTATAACCAAATTCATCATTGCACAAATCATTTAAGTATTTTAGGCTCAATTCTGAATACCTTACCGATTCTATACTACTTCCATTTAAAATAATTAGCCCCGAATATTCTGAATTTATGAAAAATTCAATGTTATAACCTGGAAATTTTGAAAGCAATAAAGATTCCTTAAAGAAATCAGGACAAACAATATCTGGTTCAGGTATCTTCATAGATTCTAATTTGTGAAAATACTCATTTAAATCGGCTTTTCTTACAACAAATACTTCCAAACCGTTAGAAGTTTTTAAAAAATCAAAACTAAATTCAGAACTTTCTAAATTAAAATTTTGTGAAACTTCTAAAACGATATAATTTTCAATATCCTTCCTTTTTTTTATCATTGGCATTTGAAGATTTAAATTTAAAATCAAATCCCAAGGTATATTCACTATAATCAAATCATCTACTTCAAATTCAAAATCTCCATTATATTCTCTTAATTCTTTAATTTTGATTTTTCCAAAAAAATACTCACCAACCGCCTGATATACTTTACTGCCAATTATATCAAACCCAACCAATCTTCTACTTAAAAGATTCGGCAAAAAACTTCCCCCCTTTATTTTACAGATACATCAAATGAAATAGGTTCAATCTTAAAACTCCCAAAAGTTCCTGAAGTAACACTTTTTCTTGGAATAATTCTCAAGTTATTATCTTCAAAATAATCTCCAAAATATATCTTCTTCCTTATTAGTATTTCATTCTTTGTAAATAACGAGTAATAAATTTTGACAGTATCAGCATTATACTCAATCATATCAGCATTAGATTTCCACAATCCACAATATACAATCGTTTTAAATAATTCTTCTTCTAGCATAACTTTATCAAGAATCGAAAACAACGAAAAAATTGAAACAGAAAAAACTATTAACGAAATTGCAATAACCATTAAAACCTCAATATATGTCATATTAACCACCAAAAGTAGATTGCATTTGAAAAATAGTAGAATACATTGCATAAGCTAAAAATGCAATAAACAAACCTACAAAAGCAATCATTAAAGGTTCAAGCATTGATAAAAGTTTTTTTGTATCCTGTTGAATTTGCTCATCAAAAAAGTCCGCCACTTTTTCCATAATCGTGTCTAACTTACCTGTTTCCTCTCCAGTACCAATCATTTCATAAATAATCTGAGGAAAAACTTTTTCACTTTTCAAAGCTTGCTTTAAAGTACTTCCACTTTTTACTTTTTCAGAAACATTTTTTATTTTCATAATAAACTTTAAATTATTTGAAGCTTTTGCTGCCATCTCCAATGAATCTATTATTGAAACACCACTTGCAATTAAAACTCCAAATGTTCTACAAAATCTTTCATATGTAATTTTCTCCTGCAATTTCCTAATCGGTGGAAATAATCTTCCGAAAAATTCTTTCGTTTTTTTACCCGGTTCTGTTCTTAAAAATAAAAACATTCCAACTAATAAAGAAATTATAACAAAAGCTACCATAAATGGATTACCTGTCACAACTTTATTGACACTAATTAAAAAGGAAATTATACCCCCTGTTGGTATAGTTCCAAACACATTGAAAAGCTTTGGCAAGATAAAAACACTTATTACTACAACAACTATAACAGCAAATCCTAAAATAAACGTAGGATAAACCATAGCAGATTTTACCTGTTGATTTGTTCTATTTAAATTTTCATAATAACTAGCTAATTTTTCGAGAGTTTCCTCTAAAACTCCACCTTCTTCCCCGGCTTTAATCATATTGATAAATACGTCATCAAAAGCTTTTTGCTTTTTAAACGCCTCAGAAAGAGACGTTCCCACATCTAATTCACTAACTATATTAACTAAAATACTTCTAAACCTTTTTGAAAATATCTCTTGGTTTGACAAAATATAAATTGCCTCTCTTAACCTTAATCCGGCTTTTACCATAGTTTCTAATTGCCTTGTAAAAAAAACTATATCTTTTAATCTTATACTAAATATATTAAAATTAAATTTCTTTACTTTACTTGCTTCTTTAATATCTATAACTATATAACCACTAGATTTTAACTTAGATAATGCCTCTTGAAGATTATATGCTTCAATTTCCCCTCTTATCTTTTTCATTTCTTTATCGTAGGCTTTATAAGCAAATTTCAAAATAATTCCCCCCTGTTTACTGGAAATAACCTTCCCCATCTACAATTTCAAAAATTTTACCTTTAAAGTCAGAAAATTTTTCAAGATCATGTGTTACTATTATCAATGATTTATCTTTTTTACTGGCCCAAAGTTTCAAAAATTCAATCAACGACTTTTCAGATTTATAATCTAAACTTACTGTCGGCTCGTCTAATATAAGGAGTTCTGGATCATGAGCAATTGCACTAGCTATTGCAACTTTTCTTTGTTGACCGCCAGAAAGTTGAAATGGAGATTTTTTCAATAACTCATCATCTAAATTCATTAAATCCTTAATTTCTTCTAATCTTTCTTTTGGATTTTTAATTTCAAAATTTTTTATTGAAAACATAATTTCATCCTCTACAGTCTCAGAAAAAAACTGCTTTTCTGGAAACTGAAAGGCAAAACCTATTTTTTTCCTAAATTTATGAGGATTTGTAAAAGGATCCTCGCCGTCAACAACTATCTCTCCAAAAGTAGGCTTCAAAAGAAAATCCATTAAATATAACAAAGTAGTCTTACCGCTTCCCGATTTCCCAATTATGAAAATAACTTCATTATCATTAATTTTAAAGTTTATATCTTTTAAAACATGCTTTTGAAATACTGTTTTATAATTATAAATATAATTTACATTTTTTAATTCAAGCGTCATAATTTTTTAGAACTATATACCCTTATTCCTCCTTCTTTACACAATTCTTCAACATTTCCAAAAATCGATCTCATATATTCTTTTATTCTCTTTCCACCTTTATTATGGTATGCAACAAGTTCTAATGTACCACCCTCTCTAAGCTTTTCAAATGCACCCTCAATCAAGTTCATCCAAACTTGTTTTCCTGCCACAATTGGTGGATTTGAAATTATATGATCAAAACTCATATTATTCCACGGTTCATATAAATATCCCTGTCTGATATCAGCTTCAATATTGTTATCTTTACTATTAATTTTTGCAAACTCAACTGCGCGCTGATTTATATCGCTCATATAAAGGTTAATGTCAGGATTTTCTTTTTTTAGAGTTATTCCAATCACTCCATAACCACAGCCAATATCTAATACATCTCCAAAATTAATTCTACTATTTTCGATCAAAATTTTTGTCGCTCTATCAATCTTTCCAAATGAATATACACCACTCGGGCTTTTAAATCTGTATACATGACCATTTTTTAGTTTTAATTCAACAATCTTTACTTTTAAAACACTTGTTGGTTTTTCAGTATAGTAATGCTCAAACATTTAATCCCTCCAAAATTTATGTTCTCCATACAATAGAACTTTTTCATTATTAAAAATTTCTTCAAAATTAACTTTTCCTAAAAATATATTATGATCTCCTGATTCAAAATCTCCAATTTTTTCACACTCTAAATATGCAACTACACCATTTAATATAGGAATTTTATTTTTACTCATTTTAAAATCAATTCCTTCAAATTTGTTAAAATTTCTTCCAGAAATAGTTCCAAAATGTTTTGCAATATTTATCTGATTGATACTAAGCAAATTTATTCCAAAAAAATTTACTTTTTTCAAAAGTTCATAGCTATATCGCTGTTTACCTATTGAAATTGCTAAAAGTTTTGGATCTATAGAAGTCCTCATTATCCAGGCTACAGTTATCCCATTTAAATTACCATTATAATTCATTGTTACAACTGCTACAGAGTTATAAATTTTTGACAAAGCATCCATAAAATCACCTCAGAATATATTATAACATAGTAATTTTTATAACAATATTTTTACTGAAAATTTGTTTTTCATTTGGTATAATATATTGAGATAAAATGAAGGAGGTGTATATTTTGAATTTAAATCTTGAAGAAATTTCAAAAAAATGTAGAGGAGATATTTTAACCATGACCACCGTAGCTCAATCTGGACATCCAGGTGGTTCTATGTCATCAATTGATATTTTAGTTAGTTTATACTCTTTTGCAAGAGTTTTTCCAAATGATCCTTGGAACGAAGATAGAGATAGAATCATAGTTAGCCATGGTCACATTTCACCTGCGGTATATAGTACACTTGCAGCGTATGGGTTTATCAATAGAGAAGAAGTTTTAACTGGTTTTAGACATCCATCAAGTATTTTTGAAGGACATATCACAAGAGGTATTCCTGGCGTTGAATGGACTACTGGAAATCTTGGCCAAGGACTTTCCGCAGGTGTTGGAATGGCTTTAGCTGGAAAATTAAAAAATAAAGACTATCATGTTTACGTTGTTATGAGTGACGGTGAAAGTGCAAAAGGCCAAGTAGCAGAAGCAAGAAGAACTGCAAATAAATATAATCTCGATAACCTAACTGTTATTATTGACTATAACGATATTCAAATCAGCGGGAGAGCAAGAGAGATAATGTATGTAGATCTAAAAAAAGAATATGAAGCAGCTGGATGGAATACTTTGGAAATAAACGGACACGATTTCGAGCAAATACTCTCGGCTCTAAAAATTGCTAAAAATGATGGAAAACCAACAGCAATAATTGCACATACTATTATTGGAAAAGGCGTAAGCTTTATGGAAGATACACCAAAATACCACGGTAAACCATTATCAATAGAAGAATTCAAAAAGGCTATTCAAGAACTCGGATTAAATATTGATATAGATAAATACATTGAAAATAGAAAAAAACTGCCAATTTCAGAACATAAAAAATTGTTATTAAAATACGATGTAAATATCAATAAAGGTGAATTTAGAACTTATACAGAAAAAACTGATAATAGATCAGCATTGGGAAGAGCTATTGCTGATCTTGCATTAATAAATGATAACGTTGTAGCGGTTGATTGCGATCTCAAATCTTCTGTAAAATTAGATTTTCTTGACAAAGAAAGAAAGGATAGGCTTATTGAAATTGGCGTTCAAGAACATAATGCTGCTGCATTAGCAGGTGCACTAAGTGTTGAAGGATTTATTACATTTTTTGCAGATTTTGGAGTATTTGGGATAGATGAAACATTTAATCAACATAGGTTAAACGCAATTAATAATACAAACCTTAAGGTTGTAGTAACTCACTGCGGAACAGATGTTGGTGAAGATGGAAAAACACATCATGCGTTAAATTATGTTTCTGCACCTCTATCATGGTTTGGCTTCAAAGTCATTGTTCCTGCAGATCCAAATCAAACTGATAGAGCAGTAAGATATGTTGCATCAGAATATGGAAATTTTGTAATAGCTATGGGTAGAAGTAAATTAGAACCTATAAAAAAAGAAGATGGAAGCATATTCTTTGATGAAAATTACGAATTTAAATATGGAAAAATTGATATATTAAGAGATGGAGATGATATTGTAATTATCACGATGGGTTCAATAATTCCTCCAGCATTAAAAGCAGTAGATGAACTAAGGAATGAAGGAATCAAAGTAGGTTTACTTAATGTATCTTGTCCACTTGATTTAGACGAGGAAGTTCTTACAAGATACACACGAAACAAAGTGATTGTAATTGAAGACCATAATGTTTACAATGGACTTGGAACATTAATAGAAAACAAACTCTTCAATCTAAAAATTATCCCTGACAAATTTGTTAAGATTGGTATTGACAGGTTCCCAGTATCTGGTAATAGCAATTACTTATTCAAAATTTATGGTTTTGATAGTGATAGTATTAAAAATAAAGTTAAAGAAATATTAGAAGACTAATAAAAAGCCTGGCATCAGCCAGGCTTTTTTAAATAGTTAAAGCTTTTCAATTATTTTAATATCATTATTAAATCTAAACTTTAATATATTTTCCAAAGTTTCACTGTCGGACTTCCCGGATTCAAATAATATTAAATATGTATTTTTTGAAACCTTCACATAAAAGTCACTTTTTCTAATTTTTGAACTAATATCACTCTGCGACTTTATAAGTAATGGAATAAACATTGGATTTCTTCTTTTTCTATCCAATACTATTAGTTTTAAAGCAAGTTCCATTGGTATTTCATTTTTAGTAGGTAACTCAGCAAGTTTTTCAAATAAATTCAAATCATTCTTTTTCAATTGCTGAGTGATCATTAAAATCTGCATTTCACACAACTCACGATAAGGAACAACCCACTCTTCATCTAAGCCTTCCAAAAGCTCACCTTTATAAATCTTTGCAATTTCATCCCTTGTTTTTTTTGAAGGACTTTTATCCATAAGCTTTTGAAATAAAATATAATCAATCTTCAACTTCGAAACGTCTAAATATACAACATTCCTATCAATTTTTAGAGAATCTTTTGTTAAATTTAATCCTTTTCTGAGCATATATAAAAGTGTATTAAGATTCTTCCGAGAATAACTTTCATCATATCCTTCAAAAAAAACGTTAAGAATTTCACTAACAAATACTTTTCTTTTATAATTCAAAATTAAGTAATATAAAATATGCTCTGCCTTTTTACTTTTTAAAACAATTTTTTCTGACTGAAAATAAACACCATATTCTTTGCCAAACAGTCTGATCTCCATTAAATCCCCCCAACATTTTATATTTTATCATATTTTATATTAAAATTTTAACATATTTATAAGTTTTTTCCATTTTTCTAAAATTAAACTTGTTGCCAAAAATGAGATTATATTATATCATAAGTTAGTAGAATAAACAAAGGAGGTAAAAACATGTATGAAGCAATAGTAATAGGTGGAGGGCCTGGAGGATATGTTGCAGCGATAAGGCTTTCACAGCTTGGCAAAAAAGTTGCAATTGTTGAAAAAGAAGAATTTGGTGGTACTTGTACCAATAAAGGGTGTATTCCTACTAAAGCTATGCTTACAGCCTCACACCTTTTTACT